>JBPCOE010000052.1:0-31727 GCA_051000605.1 Jatrophihabitans sp. | reverse complement strand
GCCGGGAGCTGATCGCCGACGCGGTCGAGTACATGGTCAACGCGCACTGCGCCGACGCCCTGGTCTGCATCTCCAACTGCGACAAGATCACGCCCGGCATGCTGATGGCCGCGCTGCGGCTGAACATCCCCACCGTGCTCGTGTCCGGCGGCCCGATGGAGGCAGGGCGGGCCCGGCCGGGCGAGGTGACCGCCTCCGGCGACCCGCGCAAGCTGGACCTGATCCACCCCATGGTCGCCGCGGCCGACCCGAGCGTGTCCGACGCGGCTCTGGCCGAGATGGAAGAGGCCGCGTGCCCCACCTGCGGCTCCTGCTCCGGGATGTTCACCGCGAACTCGATGAACTGCCTGACCGAGGCGATGGGCCTGGCCCTGCCGGGCAACGGCACCACGCTGGCCACCCACGCCGCGCGCCGCGGGCTGTTCGAGCGCGCCGGGGCCCTGGTGGTCGACCTGGCCAGCCGGTACTACACCGAGGACGACGAGTCCGCGCTGCCGCGCTCGATCGCCAGCCGGGACGCGTTCGAGAACGCGATGGCGCTGGACGTGGCGATGGGCGGGTCGACCAACACGATCCTGCACCTGCTGGCGGCGGCGCACGAGGCTCGGGTCGGCTTCGGGCTCAAGGAGATCGACGAGCTGTCCCGCCGGGTGCCGTGCCTGTGCAAGGTCGCGCCGAGCAGCGAGCGCTACCACGTCGAGGACGTGCACCGCGCGGGCGGCATCCCGGGCATCCTGGGGGAGCTCAACCGGGCCGGCCTGCTGCACCAGGGCGTGCACACGGTGCACGGCTCCTCCCTCGGGGAGTTCCTGGACGCGTGGGACCTGCGCTCCCCGGCGGTCACCGAGGAGGCGGTCGAGCTCTACCACGCGGCGCCCGGCGGCGTCCGCACGATCAAGCCGTTCTCCCAGGAGGCCCGCTGGGCCAGCCTGGATGAGGACCGGGCCGAGGGCTGCATCCGGGATCTGGCCCACGCCTACACCCGGGACGGCGGCCTGGCCGTGCTCTACGGCAACCTGGCTCCCGAGGGCGCGATCGTGAAGACGGCCGGCGTCCCCGAGGAACTATGGCGGTTCTCCGGGCCGGCCAAGGTGTTCGAGAGCCAGGAGGCGGCGGTCGACGGCATCCTCGGCGGGACAGTCGAGGCCGGTGACGTGGTCCTCATCCGGTACGAGGGCCCCAGCGGCGGCCCCGGCATGCAGGAGATGCTGTACCCGACCAGCTTCCTCAAGGGGAAGGGCCTCGGCCGGGCCTGCGCCCTGGTCACCGACGGGCGGTTCTCCGGCGGCACCTCCGGGCTGTCCATCTGCCACGCCGCACCGGAAGCCGCGGCGGGCGGGGTGATCGCGCTGGCCGAGGACGGCGACATCGTGGAGATCGACATCCCGGCCCGGTCGCTGGAACTGGCCGTCTCCGGTGCGGACCTGGCCGCCCGCCGGGAGCGGGTCCTCGCTGAGCTGGGCGGCTACCGGGCCGCGAACCGGGAACGCACGGTCAGCGAGGCGCTGCGGGTCTACGCGGCCCTGGCCACCTCGGCGTCCACCGGCGCGGTGCGGGACATCAGCCGCCTCGGGCAGGCCGGCGCTGTGACCCCTGGCTCTGGCCAGTGACCGCAGCGCTCTTGCTCGTGCCCGCCCGGGTCCGGCTCTAGTGGCCGCAGCACGGGACTGGGTCGCTGGAGCACGCCCGCGCACCCTCCCGGCGGCGGTCGTCCCGGTCGTGGTGGGGTCCGGGGTCGCATTCGGCTACGGCCACTTCTCGCTGTGGCGCGGAGTCCTGGCGCTGATCGTCGCGCTGGCCCTGCAGGTCGGGGTGAACTACGCCAACGACTACAGCGACGGCATCCGGGGCACGGACGTCGAACGGGTCGGCCCCCTGCGACTCGTCGGCGCCGGGGTGGCCTCGCCAAGGACCGTGCTCGGCGCGGCGCTCGGCAGCTTCGTGGTCGCCGGGATCGCCGGACTGGCGCTCGCGGCTTGGACGACGTGGTGGCTCGTGCTGGTCGGGGTGGGCGCGATCGTCGCCGCCTGGAATTACACCGGCGGCGCCCGTCCGTACGGCTACCGGGCGCTCGGGGAGCTGGCCGTGTTCGCCTTCTTCGGGCTCGTCGCGGTCGGCGGCACGGCGTACGTCCAGACCGAACGCGTCACTCGCACGGCCGTACTCACCGCCGTGCCGGTCGGGTTGCTCGCCTGCGCGCTGCTGGTGGCCAACAACCTGCGGGACATTCCAGGCGACACCGTGGCCGGCAAGCGGACGCTCGCGGTAGTGCTCGGCGCCTCGCCCACTCGCACCCTCTATGCGGTGCTGCTCGCCCTCCCGTTCGGGATCGCTGTCGTCCTCGCCGTGACCGACGGTGGGTGGCCTTTGCTGGCGCTCGCCGCAGCACCGCTGGCCCTCTCTGCGGCCCGCCCGGTCCTACGCGGGGCGGCGGGCCCGGCCCTCATCCCGACGCTGAAGGCCACTGGCGTGCTCACGCTCGTCTTCGCGGCGTTGCTCGCCGCCGGCCTCTTCCTCGCCTGACTGCCAACCAGAGGCGTCCGGACGAACAGCGACACGGCCCGGGCAGGATGGAGAACGCGAACAACCCGCGCCATCCCCAGGTGGTGAAGTTCGTGATCAGGAGGTAAGCGACCGCGGCCATCATGTAGCCGATCGCGTAACCCTGCTGGACGATCCCGGACACCAGACCCGCGTTTGCCCGGCGGCACCTTCTCCATCGCCAAGGATGCGCCGATGCCCCATTCACCGCCCATACCGATGCCGTACAGCAACCGCAGAGACGTCGACGATCAACACCTTCTTGCGCCCGACTCGGTCGGCCCACGCCCCGAAGATTGCCGACCCGATCGGGCGCATCAGCAGGGTCGCGGTGGTCAAGAAGCCATCCGGGTTCGACTACTTCGTCGTCGTCCTCGGCAATGTCGGCGTCCTCGTCCATGTCGACGTCGGCAAGGATCTCGGCGTCTCGGCCACCCTTTGACACTGGTGCTGACAGGTGCAGATCGCGCCGGCTCACGAAGTCGGCGCCCGTCGATCCCGTCCTGCCCGCGGGGCGTCGCTGAATCACGTTCGGCAGACTGGACGTGTGCCCGTCGCCGTCCGCGTGATCCCGTGCCTCGACGTCGAGCCCGGCCGTGTCGTCAAGGGCGTCAACTTCACGGGGTTGCGAGACGCCGGTGACCCGGTCGAGCTCGCCCGGCGCTACGACGAGCAGGGCGCCGACGAGCTGACATTCCTCGACATCACCGCCTCGTCGGGTGCGCGGGAAACCACGTATGAGGTCGTGCGCCGGACGGCCGAGCAGGTGTTCATTCCGCTCACGGTCGGCGGTGGCGTCCGCACCGTCGACGACGTCGACGCGCTGTTGCGGGCCGGAGCGGACAAGGTCGGGGTGAACACCGCCGCCATCGCGCGTCCCGCGCTCATCCGCGAGATCGCGCAACGGTTCGGCAACCAGGTGCTGGTCCTCTCGGCCGACGCGCGGCGCGTTCGGGTGGGCAGCGAACCGACCCCGAGCGGTTTCGAGGTCACCACCCATGGCGGGCGCCGCGGCACGGGGATCGACGCGATCGAGTGGATCAGCCGTGGCGCGGCGCTGGGGGCGGGCGAGATCCTGCTCAACTCGATGGACGCGGACGGCACGAAGGACGGCTACGACCTCGAACTGATCCGCCTCGCCCGCGCGGCCGTCGATGTGCCCGTGATCGCGAGCGGCGGCGCGGGCGCCCGCGAGCACTTCGCGCCCGCCGTCGCCGCGGGTGCCGACGCGGTGCTCGCCGCCAGCGTCTTCCACTTCGGCGACCTCACGATCGGTGAGGTGAAGGACGACCTGCGTGCGGCCGGGGTGTGTGTGCGCTAGAGCCGTCGCGATCGTGCTTGTAGATTGCGAGCAGCAGCCCGACACCGGTCCGAAGGAGAAGCGCGTGCGCGACGACGACGAAGTGCGCGATGCCCCACCGGTTGTTGTCGCGGCGGTCTCCTTCGGCACCGTGCCGCTGCCGTTCCTGGCCGTCTATGCCGTGCTGTTCATCCTGCACGGCTGGTTCGCCCCGGTGAACCCGCCGGACATCACCAGCAGCCAGACCGGGGAGCTGGTCGCCGGGCTGATCGCCACCGCCGCCTTCATCGTGATGACGGTGGCACTGCTGTGGTTCCTCAACCGGCGCCGCCGCTGGCCGTTCGCCATCACTGAACTCGCCATCGTGGGCCTCAGCATCTGGTTTCTCACCGATGCCACGAAAGGCGGCCCCCTCATCAGCGCCGTCGTGCTGGTGGCGACTCTCGCCGCGCTCGTGTTCGGCTTCGCGCCCGACGCGTGGCTGTATCTGGACCGGAACCCGCCGAGGCTCTTCGACCGGGTCTGGGGCGTCGTTCCCCGTTTTCGGTCGACGCGGCGCACCGACACCGGCGACGCGAGCGCGCTGCCGCGCAGTACCGAGCCGACGCTGGTGCCGCCCGCGTCGCTGCGCCGGCGCAAGTCGTCCAGCCCGCAGTAGGTTGCGCCTACCCTGTTCTCAGCTGACGCCCATCTCCGACCTAGTTCCAGCGCTCAGCATGAGCACAGCGCCGGCTCAGACCACACCTGGCCGGCTTTGACGATGCGAGGTCTGGAGTAGCAGAGATGAGTGCAGCAACAGTCGTGTCGAACCCGAACACCAAGCGGCGGGTCCTGGTCGTCGACGACGAGGACAACGTGACACATCTCGTGTCGTCGGCGCTGCGGTTCGACGGTTTCGAGACCATCACCGCGGACAGCGGCACCGGGGCGCTGGCCAAGGTCGCGGAGTCCGATCCCGATCTGATCGTGCTCGACGTCATGATGCCGGGCATGGACGGTCTCGGCGTGCTGCAGAACCTACGCGCCGCGGGTTCGCAGGTACCGGTGATCTTCCTGACCGCGCGGGACACAGCGAGCGATCGCATCGTCGGGTTGCGTGCCGGTGCCGACGACTACGTCGTCAAGCCGTTCAGCGTCGAAGAGCTGCTGGCCCGCGTGCACGCCGTCCTGCGCCGCTCCACCCCCGACGCCGGGCGCGAGGGCGTGCTCACCGTGGCCGATCTCGAGCTGGATGAGAACAGTCACGAGGTCACTCGCGCGGACATCGAGGTGCACCTGACCGCGACCGAGTTCGAGCTGCTGCGTTACCTGATGCGCAACGAGCGGGTCGTGCTGTCGAAGACGCAGATCCTCGACCGGGTGTGGAAGTACGACTTCCAGGGTCAGTCGAACATCGTCGAGCTCTACATCGGCTATCTGCGCAAGAAGATCGACAACGTCGAGCCCAAGCTGATCCACACCATCCGGGGCGCGGGGTACGTGATCAAGGCACCGCGCACGTGATCGGGTGAGCGACGCAAGCACTGCGAACCTCGATCGTCGCGACGGCGAGGGTTACACCCCGCCCCCGCCGACGCAGCCGCCACCGGCATCGCCGATCGACGAGGCGCTACCCGGTGGCGCTTCGGCCGGTCCGGCGCTGCGGCAGCGGCGGCGTGGCCCGCGCAGCCTGACGTCGAAGCTCGTCGCCGGGGTCGTGTCGCTGGTCGTCGTGCTCGTCGGGATCGTCGGCACCGCGACGTACTTCTCGCTCAAGTCGTTCCTCGACCAGCGCCTCGACCAGCAGGTGGAGCTGACGGCGACACAGAATGCCGGGTACTTCGAACGGTGCCTGCGCAACCCGTCGCCCACGGAGCCCAAGACCTTCACCTGCGGTTCGGGTCCGTTGATCCGCCAGGAGTGGGTCGGTGCCCTGAACCCGTACTCGAACGAGTACTTCACGTTCAGCAGTACCAATCAGGAGATCCGTCAGTTGGATCTCAGCCCGAGCGAACGGCAGATCCTCGAGGCCAACGAGCACTCGTTCCTCACCGTCCGCGTCGACGGCGACGAACTGCGCGTCAAGGCCCAGCGCAGTCCTGGGGGGCTGCTAGTTGCCACTGGGTTGTCGACCGACGAGGTGTCCCGGACGTTGCGCCAGCTGGTGACGCTGGAACTCGTCATCGGCGGCGCGGCGATCGTCGTCGCACTGTTGGCCACGACCTTCGGCGTGCGGCTCAGCCTCCGTCGGCTGCGCCGGGTCACCGAGACCGCACAGGAAGTTGCCGCCGAACTCTCGCCCGAGGGCGCCGGCCTGGAGCGCCGGGTGCCGGACGACGAGCCCGGTACCGAGGTCGGCCAGCTCGCGACGTCGTTCAACACGCTGCTCGCGGCTGTCGAAACCCAGTTCGGCGCCCGGCTCGAGAGCGAGCAGCGGATGCGGCAGTTCCTGGCCGACGCGTCGCACGAGCTGCGTACCCCGCTCACTTCGATCCGCGGGTACGCCGAGCTGACGCGAATGCAGCGCGCGGCCGGCGGTGAGGACGGCTCCAGCGACAATCTCGACCGCATCGAGTTCGAAGGCACCCGCATGTCCCGGCTCGTCGAGGATCTGCTGATGCTGGCCCGGGGCGACGGCGACTCCGCCGACCGGCCGATGGCGCGCGAACTCATCGACGTCCCCGGGCTGCTCGACGACGCGGCGTCCGGCACGCGCGCCGCGTTTCCGGCCCGCATGATCACCGTCGACGCCGAACCCGGTACGCACGTGATCGGTGATCCGGACCAGCTGCTGCGGGTGGTACGCAATCTGGTCGCCAATGCCGCCGTCCACACCCAGCTCGACCGGCCGATCCGGGTCCACAGCCACGCCGAGCAGGACGGGGTGACGATCCAGGTCATCGACGGCGGTCCCGGCCTGCCCGCCGACGAGGCGGCGCACGTCTTCGAACGGTTCTGGCGAGCGGACAAGGCCCGGACCCGCGCCCGTGGTGGCAGCGGGCTCGGCCTGTCGATCGTGGCCTCGATCGTGCGATCCCACGGCGGCTCGGTTCGCTTCGACAGCTCGGTCGAGGGCGGCAGCACCGTCACCGTCCGCCTTCCCGGCGTCCAACCCGACTGACCGGACGGCGGCTCTGCTCGCGGCAGGCGGTGCAACCCGCTCGCCACGAGCGGGCACAATCGGTGCCATGCCGCCCGGTGACCCGTCCGATCTCGATCCCGCCGTCGCCGCACGTCTCACACGCGACGCCGCAGGCCTCGTCGCCGCCGTAGTACAGCAGCACGACAGCGGCGAGGTCCTCATGGTGGGCTGGATGGACGACGAGGCGCTGCACCGCACGCTCACGACCGGGCGGGGTACGTACTGGTCGCGGTCGCGGCAGTCGTACTGGGTCAAGGGCGAGACGTCCGGGCACACCCAGCACGTCAAGTCGGTCAGTCTCGACTGCGACGGTGACGCGGTGCTGATCAGGGTCGATCAGGTCGGCCCGGCGTGCCACACGGGCAATCGAAGCTGTTTCGACGTCGAGGAGTTGTCGGTGCGAACGCCGTGACCGTCCCGCTGGGGCGCGCCGATCTCGATCGTCTCGCGCGGACGCACCGGCTCGTCCCGATCACCCGAACCCTGTTCGCCGACGCCGAGACGCCGGTCGGCGTCTACCGCAAGCTCGCCGCCGGCCGGCCCGGCACCTTCCTGCTCGAATCGGCCGAGCCCGGCGCGTCCTTCTCCCGCTGGTCGTTCGTCGGCGTCGACAGCCTGGCCACGCTGTCCGTCCTCGACGGCGCGGCATCCTGGACGGGCGAGGTCCCGGCGGGCGTGCCCCTCGACGGCGACCCGCTTGCCGCGCTCGGCGCGGCGTGGCGCACGGTCAAGGCGCCGCGACTGCCCGGTCTGCCGCCGCTCACCGGTGGGTTCGTGGGATATCTCGGCTACGACGTCGTGCGGCGGATCGAGATGCTGCCGGCGAAGGCGGTCGACGAACTGGGGCTGCCCGAGCTCACGATGCTGCTCGTCACCGATCTGGCGGCGTTCGACCATCATGAATGCTCGGTGGTGCTCATCGCGAACGCGGTGCTGCGCCCGGACATGACGGGCCTGGAACTGGACGAGGTCTACGCCGACGCCGTTCGCCGCCTGGACCGCATGCAGGCCGCGCTCGCCACGCCGTCGGCGCCGACGATCGCCACGATCGGGGTTGCGTCCCCGAAAGCGGCTGAATCCCGCACCCCGCCCGGCGAATATGCGCCTGCCGTCGAGGCCGCCCTAGAGGCCGTCCGCGCCGGCGAGGTGTTCCAGATCCAGGTCGGCCAGCGTTTCGTGGCCGAGACCGACGCCGACCCGCTGGATGTCTACCGCGTGCTACGCACGCTCAATCCGTCGCCCTATATGTACTTCCTGCGCACCGAGGACGTCCACATCGTCGGCTGCAGCCCCGAGGCGCTGGTCACGGTGAGCGGTGAGCGGGCGGTGCTGCACCCGATCGCCGGCACCCGCCGGCGCGGCGAAACCGCTGAGCAGGACGCCGTCCTGGCCGCCGAGCTCATCAGCGACCCGAAGGAGCAGGCCGAGCACGTGATGCTCGTCGATCTCGCCCGCAACGACCTCGGCCGGGTCGCCGCGCCCGGATCGGTCGAGGTCGTCGAGTTCGGCGCCGTAGAGCGGTACAGCCACGTATGGCACATCGTGTCGACCGTCCAGGCGCGGGTCGCAGACGGCATGGACGCGTTCGACGTCCTCACCGCGACGTTCCCTGCGGGCACCCTCACCGGCGCGCCGAAAGTACGCGCGATGGAGCTGATCGACAAGCTGGAACCGGTGCGGCGCAACGTCTACGGCGGTGCGGTCGGCTACCTCGACGCCGCCGGCGACCTGGACATGGCGATCGCGATCCGCACCGCTGTGATGCGCGACGGCTTGGCCTACGTGCAGGCCTCGGCCGGCGTGGTCGCCGACAGTATCCCGGCGAACGAGGAGCAGGAGACCCGCAACAAGGCCCGCGCGGTGCTGCAGGCGATCGCGACCGCCGAGACCCTGCGTACCGTCTCGTGAGCGACGGTCGCGGAGCGAACAGAGGGCATCGTCGGGGCCGTCAGGCGAGGCGGCATCTGCCGTACGCCCTCGCGCTGCTGCTGGACCTGGTCGGTGCGGGCGGTGCACTGCTCGTCTCGCTGCCGACCTGGCAGGTGATCACGGTGGCGAGGCGGGATCTCACGGGGGTCACCGTCGACATGACCGGGCGCGACGTCGACTCGGCGTCCACGGCGCTCGCACTTGTCGCGCTGGCCGGCGTGGTCGCTGTGCTGGCCACCCGTGGGCTGTGGCGGCGCGGCGTCGGGGTCGTCCTCGCCCTTGCGGGCATCGGGCTGGTTTGGCGCAGCAGCACCGCGGCCGCCACGGTCGGCTCGGTGCGGGCGCGTGCGTTCCTCGAATCCCATCGCCAGACCTTGACCGTCGACGCCGGGGTCGTGCCGCACGTAGACGTGCACGTGGTGTGGCCGGTGCTTTCGGTGATCTGCGGCGTGTTCGTGCTGACCGCGGGCGCGCTCGTCACGGTGCGCGGCGGCCGCTGGCAGGGGATGTCCGCGCGCTACGAGGCCCCGGCTCCCGCCGCTCCGGAACCCGGGGCCGAGCAGGCCAGGGCCGCTGCGACGTTGTGGACGGCGCTCGATCGCGGCGAGGACCCGACGTCGTGACCCGCGCGTGAGGCCAGGGCCTGCGCTCGTTACGCTCGGCGCGACACGACCGAGGGCACCGACGAGAGGCTGATCCGGTGGTGAGCGTGCTGGACGACATCGTCGCCGGGGTCCGAACGGACGTCGCGCGTCGCGAGGCCGCGCTCTCGCTCAACGACGTCAAGCGGTGTGCGGCGGCGTGCCGTCCGGCCCGCGACGCACTCGGGGCCCTGCGCGCTCCCGGCGTCGGGGTGATCGCCGAGGTCAAGCGCAGCAGCCCGTCCAGGGGGACGCTGGCGCCCATCGCCGATCCCGCCGCGCTCGCCGCACGCTACGAGTCCGGTGGCGCTCGCATGATCAGCGTGCTGACCGAGGAACGCCGCTTCGGCGGTTCGCTCGAGGACCTCGACGCCGTCCGCGCGGCCGTGCAGATTCCCGTGCTGCGCAAGGACTTCGTGGTCGGCAGCTACCAGGTGCACGAGGCGCGGGCCCACGGCGCCGACGTCGTGCTCCTGATCGTGGCCGCGCTCGAGCAGAACGTGCTGGTAGGGCTGCACGAGCGCGTCGAGTCGCTGGGCATGACCGCGCTCGTCGAGGTGCACACCGAGGACGAGGCGTCCCGAGCGCTGGATGCCGGGGCGCGGGTGATCGGGGTCAACGCGCGCAACCTGCGCACCCTCGACGTCGACCGGTCGACCTTCGAGCGCATCGCCCCCGGTCTGCCGAGCGACGTCGTCAAGATCGCCGAGTCTGGCGTACGCGGTCCGCTGGATCTCATCGAGTACGCCGCCGCCGGCGCCGACGCGGTGCTGGTCGGCGAGTCGCTGGTCATCGGCGCTGACCCGCGCCAGGCCGTTGCCGACCTCGTCACGGCGGGTGCGCACCCGGCCACGCCACGTCCGTCTCGCTGACCGGTTGCGCGGATCGCGCACATCGGGTCAGGGGGACTCCGCGTGCGCGCGATGCTCGCAGAACGGATCAGGGCCGGCGCAGGACGGTGACGGCCCAGTCGGCGTCGTCGTGCCAGGGGGAGAGGTCCCAGCCCGCGAACCGGTGCTCGCGGGTGAGCCCGACCGTGGTGCAGTCCCGATCGAAGTCCGCCAGCCGGTACGGGTGATCGAGAGCGAAGCCGGTGATCACCACGCCGCCCGACCGGACGTGCGCGGCGATGCGCCCGAGCGCCCTTGCCTCGGTTCCGGGCGCCAGGAAGACCATGACGTTGCCGGCCAGGACGGCGGCGTCGAACGGTGCTCCGGCGAGATCCAGTTCGCTCAGATCGGCGATCAGCCATTGCGGGCCTGGATGGTCGGCGACGGCCGCCGCCACGAGCACCGGGTCGACGTCGACGCCCACCACGTCGTGGCCGCGCGCGTGCAACTCCGCGCCGATCCGGCCCGGGCCGCAGCCGGCGTCGAGAATCCGTGCCCCCGGCGCAACGACGGCGTCGACCAGCCGGGCCTCGCCGGCGAGGTCAGCGCCCTCGGTGGCGAGCCGCCGGAACCGGGCGACATAGCTCGCCGAGTGGTCGTCGGCGAACTCGGTGAACCAGCGTGGCTCGCTCATCGTCGTTCCTTCCATCGCCGCGGCGCGACGCGCTCGACCCTAATCCGGTCGACGCCGGTACAGTCTGGGAATGGCCTTTCCGGCGGCGATCTCGACGGTCGACGGGCGATGGCGCGGCTGACGCCCGTCCGTCCCTGTCCCACCTTCGATCTGAAACCGGAGTCATCCCTCATGACCGCATCATCTTCTGCTGTCCCATCCGCAACGGCGGCCACGGTCGTCCCTGACGCCACCGGCCACTTCGGGCGCTACGGCGGCCGCTTCGTCCCCGAGGCCCTCGTCAGCGCGATCGACGAACTCGCCGCCGCGTTCGAGACGACGCAGGCCGACCCCGTGTTCCGCGCCGAATTGTCGCGACTGCATCGTGACTACAGCGGCCGGCCCTCCCCGCTCACCGACGTGCCGAAGTTCGGCGAGCACGCCGGCGGCGCGCGGATCCTGCTCAAGCGCGAGGATCTGAACCACACCGGCTCACACAAGATCAACAATGTGTTAGGCCAGGCCCTGCTCACCCAGCGCATCGGCAAGAAGCGTGTCATCGCCGAAACCGGCGCCGGCCAGCACGGCGTCGCCACCGCCACCGCGGCCGCGTTGCTCGGTCTGGACTGCGTGGTCTACATGGGCGAGGAGGACACTCGCCGCCAGGCGCTCAACGTCGCCCGCATGCGCCTGCTAGGCGCCGAGGTCGTCCCGGTCGGCACCGGCTCCAGGACCCTCAAGGACGCGATCAACGAGGCAATGCGCGACTGGGTGACCAACGTCGACACCACGAACTACATCTTCGGGACGGTGGCCGGCCCGCACCCCTTCCCGTTGATGGTGCGCGAGTACCAGCGGGTGATCGGCGACGAGGCCCGCCAGCAGATCCTCGAGCGTGTCGGACGCCTGCCCGATGCGGTCGCGGCCTGCGTGGGTGGGGGCTCGCACGCGATCGGTATCTTCACCGCATTCGTCCCGGACGCGCAGGTGCGCCTGGTCGGTTTCGAGGCCGGCGGCGACGGCGTGGACAGCGGACGGCACGCGGCGTCGATCACCGGCGGCAGCCCGGGGGTACTGCACGGGGCACGCTCCTACCTGCTACAGGACGGCGAGGGTCAGACGCGCGAATCGCACTCCATCTCGGCCGGTCTCGACTACCCGGGCGTGGGTCCGGAGCACTCGTACCTGCACGACATCGGTCGCGCCGAGTACCGCCCGATCACCGACGCGCAGGCGATGGCCGCGTTCTCGCTGCTATCGCGAACCGAAGGGATCATCCCGGCGATCGAGTCGGCCCACGCGCTGGCTGGCGCCATCGACCTCGGCCGCGAACTCGGCCCAGATGCCGTGATCCTGGTCAACCTCTCTGGCCGCGGTGACAAGGACGTCGAGACGGCTACCCGCTACTTCGACATGTTCCTCGACAACGAGCTCGACGCGCCGGCCGCGGAGATCACCCCGGAGTCGATCTCTTGAGCGTCCTCGCCGACGCCCTGGCCAAGGCCCGCGCGGACAACCGAGCGGCACTGATCGGTTACCTACCGGTGGGCTATCCGTCCGTCGATGCGTCTATTGCGGCATTGCGGGCGCTGGTCGCGGGTGGCTGCGACATCGTCGAGGTCGGCATCCCTTACAGCGATCCGGTCATGGACGGCCCGACCATCCAGCGCGCGACCGAGCATGCGGTCCGGGCCGGGGTCGGGATGTCCGACGCGCTGCGCGCGGTCGAGGCGGTGGCCGAGGCCGGTGCGGCGGCGGTGACGATGGGCTACTGGAACCAGGTCGAGCACTACGGCGTCGAGCGCTTCGCCGCCGCGCTCGCGCAGGCCGGAGCGTCGGGCGCCATCACCCCCGACCTCATCCCTGACGAGGCCGCCGAGTGGATCGCCGCCGCCGATGCGCACGACCTCGACCGGATCTTCCTGGTCGCGCCGTCGTCGACCGATGCGCGCATCGCCTCGACCGGCGCGGCTTCGCGGGGCTTCGTCTACGCCGCGGCCGTCATGGGCGTCACCGGTGCTCGGGTGTCGGTCGGGGACGCCGCAGCCACCCTGGTCGCCCGGGTGAGGGGGCTGTCACCGGACATTCCCGTGTGCGTGGGGCTCGGGGTTTCGACCGGCGCTCAGGCCGCGCAGGTGGGCGCGTTCGCCGACGGCGTCATCGTGGGCTCCGCGCTCGTGCGGTGTCTGCTTGACTCGCCCGATGCCGTCGGGATCGACGCCGTCCGCGCGTTGGCCGAGGACCTGGCCGCGGGCGTCCGCCGCCGGTGAGCGTCGAGAGACTTGCGGCTCAGCCCTTCGCGATGGCCTGGAGCTGGCTGTAGGCACCGTTGAACCGGTCCTGGTCGCCGGGGTAGCGGCCCGCGTCGGCGTTCTGCCAGAACGTGTAGTAGCTCCAGCCGATGGGTAGGGCGCCGACGCTCGAGCTGTAGCGCGCGACCCACAGCGGGTTGGTCGCACTGAAGCTGCCTGCGCTGCCCACGCACTGGTTCCACCAGGATGTCGACGTGTAGATCGTCGGGTAGGTGCCGGTCCGCGCGTGATAGGTGTTGCTGAACGCACGGACCCAGCTCGCCATGCCCGCGGCCGAGAGGCCGTAGCAGGTGCCGCCGGCGTACGGGTTGTACTCCATGTCGAGCGCGCCGGGCAACGTCTTACCGTCGCTGGACCACCCGCCGCCGTGGGCGAGGAAGTAGTTGGCTTGCGTGGTGCCGCTCGACACGTTGGGTCGCGCGAAGTGGTAGGCGCCGCGGATGAAACCGGCTTGGTACGAACCGTTGTAGTTGGCCGCGAAGCTCGAATCGGTGTACGTCGTGCCCTCGGTCGCCTTGATGTAGACGAACCGGGCGCCCGCGTTGTACTGCGTGCTCCAGTTGATCGAACCCTGGTAGTGCGAGACGTCCATGCCGTAGACGACACCGGTCGCGGATGCCGGGCTCGCGTCGGTCACCAGGCCGACCGCAGTGGCGACGGTAGCCAGCAGAGCGCAGGCGGTGCGGGTAAGGCTGCGAGTGGGGCGGATCGTGGATTTCATGGCACAGCTCCTCCGAGGCAGTGGTCTGGCAATCGCGACAAACCTCGCACGAGCTGCTAACCGGGTGAATGGGGAGAGGTGCCCGCTACGGGATCACCAGCAGCTTGCCCGTCGTACGGCGCCCTTCGAGGTCACGATAGGCCCAGGCTGCGTCGTCGAGGGAGTAGCGCCCTCCGATCGCTATATGCAGCGTGCCGTCCGCGATCGAGCCCAGCACTTCGGACGCTCGTCGGACCAGTTCATCGCGGGTGGCGGTGTAGTTCACCAACGTCGGCCGGGTGACGAACAGCGAGCCGCCGGAGTTCAACCGCTGCAGGTCGAACGGCGGCACCTGACCACTCGAGCCGCCGAACAGCACGAGCATCCCGCGGGGGCGCAGGGAGGCCAGCGACGCGTCGAACGTCGAGCGCCCGACGCCGTCGTAGACAACGTGGACGCCGTCGGTGGCGAGGTGTCGAACGGCAGCGGCGACGTCCTCGACCTCGTCGTAGCGGATCACGTGATCGGCGCCCGCGTCCGTCGCGATCACGACCTTCTTTTCGCTTCCGACCGTGGCGATCACCCGCGCACCCTGTGCCTTGGCCATCTGCACGAGCAACCGCCCGACGCCTCCCGCTGCGGCGTGGATCAAGACCTCGGTTCCCTCGGTGATCGTGAACGTCGAATGGACGAGGTAGTGCGCGGTCATGCCCTGCAACATGGCGGCCGCTGCCACCTCGGGCTGGACTCCGTCGGGCACGGGCACCGCATTGGCCGCGTCGATCAGCGCGTGGGTCGCATGGCTGCCGTCGTGCGTCGACGCGGTTGCGACGACATCGCCGGCGGCGAAGTCCGTGACGCCGTCGCCGAGCGCGACGACCCGCCCCGCGCACTCGCCGCCGAGGACGAACGGGGTGTCCACGGGGTAGACACCCTCACGCCGGTAGACGTCGATGAAGTTCACGCCGGACGCCGCTACCTCGACGAGCAGCTGACCGGGGCCCGGCTCCGGGACCGGACGGGTCTGCACCTGCAGAACATCCGCTCCACCGTGCTCGGGCACCACCACTGCACGCATCTTGTCGGAACGTATGTCGTCGGCCATGGACCGACCGTAGTCACGTAGCCCCGCTGTGCATCCGGCGCCAGTCGCCGGACGTGATCGCGTACTCGACCTCGCCCTGCTCGGAGCCGGGAATCGGTTCGTCCCACTCGTCGTGGAACGTGCGGATGCAGGTCATGCCGAGCGAGACCAGTGTGGCGCGCGATGCGGTGTTGACCGCCATCGTCTCGGCGAAGATGCGCGTGAGCTGCAGGTCCCCGAATCCGTGACGCAGCAGCTCACGCGCGCCTTCGCCGGCCAACCCGCGGCGCCAGTACCGGCGCATCAGCCGGTACCCCAACTCGGCCGAGCCGGCATCAGGCGGCTCGGGCGGCTCGAGCAGCCACCAGCCGACAAACTGGGCGTCGACGAAGCCGACCCAGAACCCGAGCCCCGGCGCGGCGCTTGGCACCGCGATCCGGCCTAGGTGGAGCACGGCGACCTCTGCGGCCATCCTCGGGCGCCCGGAACCGAGGAAGCGCATGACCTCAGGGTCCGAGTCGAGCCCGATCTCGTGCTCGAGGTGCTCATCGGCGAGGGGGACGAGCGTGATCCGGGCCGTGTGCAACGTCCGTTGCGGCATGTTGCTCCTTCCGTCGCTCGGCGCAAGTCGACCACGGCGTACGCGGACGGGTCGCCGGAATATCTGCTGACCTGTGACCGTGGCCCGGTCCCGCGGGCCCGACGGTTACCGTGGCTACGTGCATGTGCTCGCGTCGATCCCCAGCCCCACGCGGAGCGTGTGGCACCTCGGACCGTTCCCGGTGCGGGCCTACGCCCTGTGCATCATCGTGGGGATCGTCGTCGCTATCTGGCTCACGACCCGCCGCTGGCGCGAGCGCGGCGGCAACCCCGACCACGTGTGGGACGTCGCCGGCTGGGCAATCCTCTTCGGCATCATCGGCGGCCGGCTCTATCACGTCGCCACCGACCCGGAGCTGTACTTCCTCGGCCGTCCGCACACGAGCCCCGTCAACGCCCTCAAGGTCTGGGACGGCGGCCTCGGCATCTGGGGCGCGATCGCACTCGGTGGGGTGGGCGCCTGGATCGGCTGCCGGCGGCGCGGTATCAAGCTGGCCGTCTTTGCCGACGCGTGCATCCCCGGCGTGGTCTTTGCGCAGGCGATCGGGCGGCTGGGCAACTGGTTCAACAACGAGCTCTACGGCGCCGCGACCACGCTGCCTTGGAAGCTCGAGATCCATTGCCTGAACATCGACGTCGGGCACGCACAGGCCTGCCGCCCCGGCACGACCAGTACCGTGCTCGGTTATTTCCAGCCCACGTTCCTCTACGAACTGCTCTGGGACGCCGGCGTCGGCGTCGCGCTGCTCGTGCTCGACCGTCGGCTGCGGCTCGGGCGCGGCAACGTCCTCGCGCTCTACGTGATGGGTTACACCCTCGGGCGCGTCTGGATCGAGATGCTGCGCACCGACACCGCCAACCACATCCTCGGCGTGCGGCTCAACGTCTGGACGTCGATCATTGTCTTCTTCGCCGGGCTCGCCTGGTTCGTGACCCACGGCGGTTTCCGCGCCCAACGGGAGGCGAGCCCGTACTCGACACCGCCGCTGGAGGCCGACGCGAGCGAGCCCGCAGCTCGGGAGATCGACGAGGAGGCCCACGCCGATGGTCGACGTGACAGCTGACCTGCCTTCGCTGCCCGACCCCGAGGTACATCACGAGCACCGCGACGTCAGCGGTGGCTGGCTGCGGCCGACGGTCTTCGGGATGATGGACGGCCTGGTCTCGAACTTCGCGCTCATCGCCGGCATCGCCGGTGCGTCGTCTCACTCGACCACCATTGCGCTCGCCGGGCTGGCCGGACTCGTCGGCGGCGCGTTCTCGATGGCGGCGGGCGAGTACATCTCGGTCCAGAGCCAGAACGAGTCGACCCTGGCCGAGGTCGCCAAGGAACGGCATGAGCTGATCCACAATTCCGTGGCCGAGCGCGACGAGCTGACGCAGATGTACATCTCGCGCGGCGTCGATCGCGACGTCGCCGAGCAGGTGGCCCGACAGCTGTCGCGCGATCCGGATCAGGCCCTGCTCATCCACGCGCAGGAGGAGCTGGGCGTCGACCCCACGCAACTGCCCAGTCCCTGGACGGCGGCCGGGTCATCGCTCGCATCGTTCATCGTCGGCGCGCTGGTGCCGCTCGTCCCGTACCTGTTCGGCGTGTCGACGATCGTGATCTCTGCGCTCCTCGCCGTCGTCGCGCTGTTCCTGGCCGGCGCCGTGACCTCGCAGTTCACGGGCCGAACGTGGTTCCTGTCGGGCACCCGTCAACTCCTGCTCGGCCTGCTGGCCGCAGCCGTCACCTACGGTGTCGGCTCGGCGTTCGGCGCGACCGTCGGCTGACCCTTGACCGACCGACCGGTCGGTCTCTATGGTCAGAGGAATGACCGAGCTTCCCGGGGTCGACCTGGCCGCCCTCACCCGCTGGCTCGACGCCGCCAAGCCCGGGATGCGCGCCGGCGACCTGTCCGGTGCCGTCATCGCCGGTGGCAAGTCCAATCTCACGTACCGCATCACCGACGGCGCCTCGACGTGGGCGCTGCGCCGGCCGCCCCTCGCGCACGTCCTGCCGACTGCGCACGACATGGTGCGGGAATGGCGCGTTATCAGCGCCCTGCAGGGCACGGCCGTCCCGGTGGCCGACGCTGTCGCATTGTGCGAGGACAAGGATGTTCTCGGCGCGCCGTTCTACCTGATGGGCTTCGTCGACGGTGTGGTGTTCGACCAGGCCGGGGTGCTCGACGCGCTCACCGCTGACCAGGCTGCGCGGGCCTGCGAGCTGCTGATGGACACCCTCGTCGACCTGCACGAGGTCGACCCGGCGCCGGTCGGGCTCGCCGACTTCGGCCGCCCCGAAGGTTTCCTGGCCCGCCAGGTCCGGCGGTGGACGTCCCAGTGGCAGGCGTCCGAGACCCAGCCGCGCGAGCAACTCGCCCCGACCGTCGATCTGCTGAACTCGACGATGCCCGAGCAGTCGGCGCCGTCGATCGTTCACGGCGACTACCGGCTGACCAATGTCATGTTCGCGCCGGCCGAGGGGAGCTCGCGACCCGAGCATGTCATCGGCGACCGGATCGCCGCCGTCGTGGACTGGGAGATGGCCACCCTGGGCGATCCGCTCACCGACGTCGGCCTGCTCGTGGTCTACCAGGACCTCGCGGCCGAGAGCGACAGCGTCATGCCCCTGATGACGCCCGCCGCCGGGTTCCTCACCACCGAGCAGATGGTGCAGCGGTACGAGCAACGCTCGCCGCGCGATCTGACCCACCTCGACTGGTACACGGCGTTCGGCTACTTCAAGCTCGCCGTGGTGTCCGAGGGCATCCACAACCGCTATCTCGCCGGCAAGACGGTGGGCGAGGGCTTCGGCCACTTCGGCGACTCGGTACCGCGACTGCTGACCAACGCACTCGAACTGCTCGCCGGTCGCCGACCGGCCTGATCGACCGACGGATCAAAGGACAAGCAACGACATGGATTTCGCGCACAGTGAGCGCTCCCAGGCCCTGCAGGCCGAGGTGGCGAGCTTCCTCGACGAGTTCGTCTACCCGGCCGAGCACGTTTTCGAGGAGCAGGCGGCGGCCAACCGCGCGGCCGGCACGCCGTTCCGGACGCCCGAGATCATGGCCGGGCTTCGCGACGAGGCGCGCCGCCGCGGGCTCTGGAACCTGTTCCTTCCTTCCGAGGGGAGTTTGCGACCCGAGCAGGCCACCGCTGTCCACGGCGCAGGGCTGCCGGTGCTGGACTACGCCCCGATCGCCGAGCTGTCCGGACGCTCCGCGGCGATCGCGCCGGAGGCGATGAACTGTGCGGCACCCGATACCGGCAACATGGAATTGCTGTCTATGTTCGCCACCGACGAGCAGCGCACACAGTGGCTGCAGCCGCTGCTCGACGCCGAGATCCGCTCGTGCTTCTCGATGACCGAGCCCGCGGTCGCGTCCTCGGACGCCACCAACATCGCCACCACCATCACCGGTGACGGCGACGACTACGTGGTCAACGGGCGCAAGTGGTGGTCGAGCGGGGCAATGCGCCCGGAGTGCAAGATCGCGATCGTCATGGGCGTCAGCGATCCGGACGCAGCCAGGCACGCTCGGCACTCGATGATCCTGGTGCCGCTGGACACTCCCGGCGTCACCATCGAGCGTTCCACCACCGTCTTCGGCTACGGGCACGGCCCGCACGGCGGGCACGGTGTCATCGACTACGCGAACGTCCGGGTGCCGGCCACGAACCTGCTCGGCCCGCAGGGCGGCGGCTTCATGATGGCCCAGGCTCGGCTCGGCCCAGGCCGGATCCATCACTGCATGCGCACCCTCGGCATGGCCGAGCGCGCGCTCGAGCTGATGTGCGCGCGGGCGGCTTCCCGCACGACGTTCGGCGAGCCGATCGCGTCGCAGGGCGTGGTCCAGAGCTGGATCGCCGAGTCTCGGCTGGCCCTGGACCAGGCGCGGTTGATGGTGCTCAAGGCCGCCTGGCTGATCGACACGGCCGGCGTGAAGCACGCACGCACCGAGATCGCGGCGATCAAGGTGGCCGCCCCCCGGGCGGCGTCCTACGTCGTCGATCGCGCGATCCAGACGCACGGCGGGGCGGGCGTCTCGGGTGACACCCCGCTGGCCGAGTCGTGGGCGCAGCTGCGCACCCTGCACCTCGCTGACGGCCCGGACGAGGTGCACCTGCGCTCGATCGCGCGCGACGAGCTGCGCAAGCACGCGCCCGCCAAGTGACTGCGGTCCATCCGGCGGTTAGGGATCGCGTGTTGGCCGCCGCGGTCGAGCTGTTCGCCGACCAGGGCTACGACGCGACGAGCGTGACGCAGGTCGTCACCCGGGCGGGGGTGGCCAAGGGCGGCTTCTACCACCACTTCGCGAGCAAGGAAGCGTTGCTCTACGAGGTCTACGGCGATCTCATCACCCGACAGCTCGCCACGATGGACGAGGTCATGGCGCGCCGGCTGCCGCCGGCCGACACCCTGCGCGCGCTGATCCACGACCTCGTGACGTCGACGGCCGCGAGCGCCCGGCCGGCCCTGGTGTTCTCGCGCGAGGTGAACAAGCTCGGTGACGAGCGCACCGAGCAGTACCGCCGCGCGCGGCGCCGGTACCACGACACCGTCAAGCGGCTGGTGCGTGACGGGCAAGCGTCCGGCGTGTTCGCGCCGGTGGCGTCGGCCGACACTGTCACGTTCACGATCTTCGGCGTCGTCAACGAGCTCCCGCTCTGGTTCAAGCCGGGCGGACGCAAGCGCCCGGCACAGCTCGCCACCGAACTTGCCGACCTCGTACTCGCCGCACTGGAGGTAAGCCGATGAACAGATGGGGTTTGACGATCCCGTTGACCGGGATCCCACTTTCGGAGCATGCGCAGGTGATCCGGCCGCTGCCGGACCTCGGCTACACCGACGTCTGGTCGGCTGAGACGAACGGCACCGACGCGTTCACCCCGCTCGCGCTGGCGTCGGTGTGGGAGCCGACGCTGCGCCTCGGGACGGCGATCGTGCCGGTCTATACGCGCGGTCCGGCCCTGATCGCAATGTCGGCCGCCTCGCTCGCCGCGGCCGCCCCGGGCCGGTTCGTGCTGGGGCTGGGCGCGTCCAGTCCCGCCATCGTCGAGAACTGGAACGGCCTGAACTTCAGCGAGCCCTACCAGCGCACCCGCGACGTCCTGCGCGCCACCCGCACCGCGCTGTCCGGGGAACGCGTGGACGGCGAGTTCCGCACGTTCACCATCAAGCGGTTCAGCCTCGATGGCGCTCCGGCGCAGCCGCCGCAGATCGTGCTGGCCGCGTTGCGTCCGCAGATGCTGCGCCTCGCCGGGCGCGAGGCCGACGGCGCGATCCTGAACTGGCTGGCGTCATATGACGTCGCGCAGTGTGTCGCCGCGATCGGCCGTGCGGACGCCGAGGTCGTGGCGCGCATCTTCGTCTGCCCCACCGAGGACGTCGAGTTCGCGCGCAACATGGGCCGGCTGCTCATCAGCAGCTACCTGACCGTGCCGGCCTACGCCGCGTTCCACGACTGGCTAGGCCGCGGTGAGGCGCTGCGCCCGATGCACGATGCCTGGGCCGCCGGGGACCGCAAGGCAGCGTCGGCCGCAGTGCCCGACGAGGTCATCGACGACCTCGTCCTGCACGGCAGTCCGGAGTCCTGCCGCGATCAGGTGCAGGCCTACGCCGACGCCGGCGTCAAGACACCGGTACTCGCACTGATACCAACGCAGGGCGGGCCGCCCACGATCGAGCTGCTCCGCCGACTCGGCCCGCAAGCCTGATGGGAGTCAATGTCATGCAGATCAAGGACGCCGTCGTCGTCGTGACCGGCGGCGCCAGCGGCATCGGGGCCGCGCTCGCGCGGCGGTTCGCTACCGCCGGCGCGCGCAACGTCGTGGTCGTCGACCGCGATCTCGCCGGCGCGCAGGCGGTGGCCGACGAGATCGACGGGGTGGCCGAGCAGGTCGACGTCGCCGACCCGGTCGCGGTCAACGGTCTCGTCGACCGCACGCTCGCCCGCGACGGGCAGATCGACCTGTTCTGCTCGAACGCCGGGATGACCACGGGCGTTGCCCTCGAGGATCCGGACGACCGCTGGCACCAGGCCTTCGAGCTGAACCTGATGTCACACGTCTACGCCGCGCGGGCGGTGTTGCCCTCGATGCTCGAGCGCGGTACCGGGTACCTGTTGCAGACGGCTTCGGCGGCCGGCCTGCTGACCTCGCCGGGCGACGCGCCGTACGCCGTCACCAAGCACGGCGCGGTCGCGTTGGCCGAGTGGTTGGCGATCACCTACGGCGGCCGCGGCATCGGGGTGAGCGTGCTGTGCCCGATGGGCGTGGCCACCCCGCTGCTGATGGATCCGCTGGCGGCGGGGGATCCCGGCGCCCAGGCCGTCGCGGCGTCGGGCGAGATCATCTCCGCCGACGTCGTCGCCGACGTCGTGGCCGCGGGCCTGGCCGAGGGCAGGTTCCTGCTCCTGCCGCATCCGCAGGTGGGTACGTTCTGGAAGCAGAAATCGTCGGACCCGGATCGTTGGCTGGCCGGCATGCGCCGCCTGGTCGACACCCGCTAGATCATCGGCCCGCGAACCGATACCGATCGACCGATTCATTCGAGAGAGGGAGTTCCATGCCAGGAGTCAAGGACCGCGTCGCACTCGTCACCGGGGCCGCGCAGGGCATCGGCGCCGCCGTCGCCCAGCGCCTCGCCGCCGACGGGGCGAAGGTCGGCGTGCTCGATCTGCAGCAGGACGCCGCTCAGGCCGTCGCCGACGAGATCACCAAGGCCGGCGGCACCGCCATCGGGCTCGGTGCCGACGTATCGAAGCGCGACCAGGTGCAGGCGGCGATCGACTCCCTCGCGGGCGAGTTCGGCGGCCTGCAGATCCTCGTCAACAACGCCGGCGTGCTGCGCGACAACTTGCTGTTCAAGATGTCCGACGACGACTGGACGATGGTCATGGAGGTGCACTTGCGTGGAGCGTTCCTGTGCAGTCAGATCGCGCAGAAGCACATGGTCGACGCGAAGTACGGCCGCATCGTGTGCATGTCTTCGACGTCGGCGCTCGGCAACCGCGGCCAGGCCAACTACTCCACGGCGAAGGCCGGCCTGCAGGGGTTGACGAAGACGCTGGCCATCGAGCTCGGCCCGTTCGGCGTGACGGCCAACGCCATCGCGCCGGGATTCATCGAGACCGCGATGACGAAGGCGACGGCCGAGCGCATCGGCACCACCATCGAACAGATGCGCGAGGGCGCCGAGAAGTCTCTGCCGGTGCGTCGTGGCGGGGTCCCGGCGGACATCGCCAACACCGTCGCCTTTCTCGCCGGCGAGGAGTCCGGGTACGTCACCGGCCAGGTGATCTACGTCGACGGCGGTCGCGGACTGCTCTAGGGCGGCGGGGAGATCAACCCATCGCGACGCGAGGTCCGCTCGTGATAGGACGAACGTCGACCCCGGATGGATGGAGCCCCATGGATCCCGCTGCTGCCACTCACGACTACCTGCGCGGCATGAACGAGCGCGGTGCCGAATTACGAGCCCGCGCGGAACGCATGCAGGCTGAGCTCGCCGAGATCGTCGAGGACGTCCGCTCGCGCGACGACTTGGTGACCGTGACGGTTGGCGCGGGTGGAATCATGCGCGGGCTGGTGGTGTCGCACGCGGGTGCGCGCGGCGAGCCCGCTCGGCTCAGCCGCTCGATCATGAGCGCCTACGCCGAGGGTTGCCGCCGCGTCGGGGAGCGCGCTGCTGCTGTCGTCGCGCGCGACGCGCCGACGTCACCGGCCGTGGCGATGATGCGCGATGCGGTGCCGCCGCCGTCGCCGGAGTTCGAGGAGGATGCAAGATGAGTGGTGGGTTCGACGTCTCGACCGATCAGTTGCGCTCGCACGCGGGGACGGTCGAGGGCGTCGCCGGCAGCGTGGACGAGGCCGCCGCGGCCGCCGGGACCGAACGCGCCGGCGGCCTGGTATACGGCGTGCTCTTCGACGTCTTTGCGCTCACGCCACTCAACTGGTGGGCCGACAGCATCGAACGGCTGATTCGGCGCGAGGCCGAGTTGGGGCACGCCATCGCTGCCGGAATCGCGACGAATGCCGACACCTACGACGGGATCGAACAGGCGAACGAACACCACATCAGCAAGTCTGGCAAGTGAGGTAGGGGCCATGGGCAGCGATCTGATTGCGGAAACCGGCGGAAAAGAAGGCATCGAGGGGTCCGGCGTCGTCGGTGACGTCGCGATACTGAGCAAGGACCTCTTCAGCGACAGCCAGGGCTGGGACGTGCTCATCGACGAAGGCCTCGCCGCCCTGGACGTGCTGTCGAGTGCCGCGAACCCGCTCGGCGCGCTGATCTCCGCGGGGGTCGGCTGGTTACTCGAGCACATACCCGGAATCAGCGACGTCTGGGGCAAGTTGATGGGCGACGCGGCGGCGATCAAGCAGATCGCGGCCACCTGGGACAACATCGCCCACTCGCTCAACTCCAGCCAGACCGGCTACGACAGTGCGTCTGGTGAGATCGAGCGGTGGACGGGTCAGGCCGCCGAGTCGTACCGCACAGTGGCGCAGGCGTACTCCACCGCCTTGGCCGGGGCGTCCACCGAGGCGGAGGCGATGTCGATCGTCGTCCAGCTCATCGGCGGCATCTGCGCGGCCTTGAAGGACATCGTCTACACGATCATCTCCGACTTCATCGAGTTCACCGTCCTGCCGGCAATTCTCGGTGCCATCGCCACGGCCTGGTGCACATTCGGCGGCTCGATCGCGGTCGCGATCACCTATATCGAGGTCCAGGCCGACATCGCCGGCGAGCAGATCACGGTCAAGATCACCAAGACGACGCATGAGATCGTGGTCGTCACCGAGCGGACGGTCAAGGTGGTCGGCAAGGTGCAGAAGCTGGAGAAGGCTCTCAAGGATCTCAGCGAGCAGCTGGAGAAGAACAAGACGCTGCAGCGCAAGGTGCGGGAGTACGCGCTGGCGGGCGCGCACGGCCAGCTCGACGCCGGGCCGGCGACCCGAGGGCGGGTCAAGGCCGAATAGTCAGCCCGACCCGGTCGAAGGAAGTCGTCCGGCGGGGTAGCCCGGCTCAGGCGGGTAGCCCATTCCAGCTGGCGTCGTCGGGCGCGACCTCAAGCTGCACGCCGAAACGCTGGCCGTTGGCGGCAAGGGCGCGCGCGAACTCGACGCGTGCGCGGCGCGAGCAGCCGAGCGCCGGGCCGAGGATGTGCTCGCGGCCGGCAGCACGCACCCGGATCGCGGCGTGCGCGGACGCGAGCGTGCCCTTGATCCGCGCCCCGCCGACGCGGATGCCCTCGATCTCGTCCCAGGTGAGCCGGTACCGGCGGAAATAGCGCCAGCTGACACCGTCGTCGTTCGTCTCGGCATGCGCCGTGACCCCGACGAGCCAGAGCAGCCACCCCGGAATGGCCGGAAGTTCGCTGACCAGCGCTGACGGGGCCGAACCAACGACGGCGATGCTGACGACGAGCGTGACATTGATGATCAGCGCCACCGTCAGGAACCACTGGAACCAGACGCCGCTGAGCAACCGGGCGCTCACGGACCGCCTGAGACGAACGGGTCCGGCACCGTAGGGCGACGCGGTCATGCACCCTCCTCAGGGTCGCTCGCTGCGTTCGGGGCAGCCGTCGGGGCATACCCCGCCTGGCGGCTCGGACGATTCTGTCGAATCGCACCGCTTGCGTCGCTCACGAGCCGATCATGCCCGACGCCCGCGCATAGGGCGGGATCTGCGATTAGCGTCGCAGTGGTAAGCACATGTCCCGAGATCTTCGTCGGCAACGACGGCGGGCCCTGCGCCGATCAGGCGGTGCGAATCGCCGGCAGTCCGCCCGGCGCAGGCAGCTCCGAGAGCCTGCTCCTCGTGCGCACCGTCGTCTGAACCTCGGCAAGTACCCTGAGACCTGTCATCGCCTGACCTCTGCGCGCGCGAAGGATCGCCCCTGTGTTCGACACGCTCTCCGACCGGCTGTCCGGGGTCTTCACCAACCTGCGCGGTAAGGGGCGGTTGTCCGACGCCGACATCGACGCAACGGCGCGCGAGATCCGCATCGCGCTGCTCGAGGCCGACGTCGCATTACCGGTCGTGCGGCAGTTCGTCAGCCGGATCAAGGAGCGGGCGCGCGGTGAGGAGGTCTCCAAGGCCCTGAACCCGGCGCAGCAGGTCATCAAGATAGTGAACGAGGAGCTCGTCGAGATTCTCGGTGGCGAGACCCGCCGGCTCGTCTATGCCAAGCAGCCGCCGACGGTGATCATGCTCGCCGGCCTGCAGGGGGCGGGCAAGACCACGTTGGCCGGCAAGCTGGCGCACTGGCTGCGCGGGCAGGGCCACACCCCGCTGCTCGTGGCGTGTGACCTGCAGCGGCCCAACGCCGTCAACCAGCTCCAGGTCGTCGGCGAACGCGCCGGTGTCGCGACGTACGCGCCGCATCCCGGCAACGCCGGCTCTCGATCCGAGCCTGTGGCCGCGGGTGATCCGGTGCAGGTGGCCCGTGACTCGATCGACTTCGCCCTGCGTGCGCAGCACGACATGGTCATCGTGGACACCGCGGGCCGGCTGGGCATCGACGCCGAGATGATGCAGCAGGCCGTTGATATCAGGACAGCCATCCGGCCGGATGAGGTTCTGTTCGTCGTCGACGCGATGGTCGGTCAGGACGCCGTCAACACCGCCGAGGCATTCCAGACCGGCGTCGGCTTCACCGGCGTCGTGCTCACCAAGCTCGACGGCGACGCCCGCGGCGGTGCCGCGCTGTCGGTTCGCGAGGTGACGGGCCGGCCGATCATGTTCGCGTCCAACGGTGAGAAGCTCGAGGATTTCGACGTCTTCCACCCCGACCGGATGGCCTCACGCATTCTCGGCATGGGCGACATGCTTACCCTGATCGAGCAGGCCGAGAAGCACTTCGACCAGGACGAAGCCGAGCGCATGGCGGCCAAGCTGGTCGCCGGCAACCAGTTCACCCTCGAGGACTTTCTCGACCAGTTGCAGGCGATCCGCAAGATGGGCCCGATCGGCAACCTGCTCGGCATGATGCCTGGTATGGGTCAGATGAAGGACGCGATCAGCCAGATCGACGACCGCGACCTGGACCGCACCGCGGCGATCATCCGCGGCATGACCCCTGTCGAGCGGGATAACCCGAAGATCATCAATGGGTCCCGCCGGCTGCGGATCGCCAACGGCTCCGGGGTCAAGGTCAACGACGTCAACCAACTGGTCGACCGGTTCTTCGACGCCCGTAAGATGATGGGCCAGCTCGGCGGCATGGGAATGCCCGGCGTGCGCAAGCGGAGCGCGACGAAGTCGTCGAAGAACACCCGCAAGGGCAAGAAGGGCAAGAACAGCCAGCGCGGACGCGGACCGACCCAGCCTCGGCTGCCCGCCGGCTTCCCGGGCGGCGGCATGCCGGGCGCCTTCGGTGGTGGTGGCCCGCAGCTGCCGCCCGGCCTGCCGCCGGGTATGGAGATGCCCGACCTCTCCAAGCTGAAGCTGCCCAAGGAATAGCGCGGGCGATGAACGGAGATTCTCCGACGTGCTGAACATTCATGCGCGGGCTGCATTCGCGCGGGCGTTGGCCCCGATGGGCGCCAACCTCGCGCACGCTGGGGTGACCCCCAACGCCATCACGATCTTCGGCACGGTCGGCGCTGTGGCGGCCTCCGCCGGATTCCTGGCCAACGGCTGGTTCTTCACGGGGACGATGGTGATCTGGTTCTTCGTGATGCTCGACCTCGTCGACGGCGCGGTGGCTCGGGCCGGCGGCACGGGATCGCTGTTCGGGGCGGTGCTGGACTCGTCCTGCGACCGCATTGCCGACGCTGCGGTGTTCGCGGCGTTGGTCTGGTACTACGCCTTGCACGGTGAGCGCTGGCTGGTCCTGGCCGCGCTGCTGTGCCTCATCCTCGGCTCGCTCACCAGCTACATCCGCGCCCGCGCCGAGGCCGCCCAGCTGACCGCCACCGTCGGCGTCGCCGAACGCGCCGAGCGGCTCATCATCGTGCTCGTCGGGACGGGCCTGACCGGCCTCGGCGTCCCCTTCGTCCTCGCGGTGGCGCTGTGGCTGCTCGTCGTGGCGTCCACGATCACCGTGGTCCAGCGATTCGCGACGGTGCACGCTCAGTCGAAGGCGCTGCAGTCGGCGGAGGCTTAGATGGTGGTGCACCGGGCGGTCGGCCTCGGGTACTCCGCGGGCTGGAGTTTGATCAAGACTCTGCCCAAGGGCATGACCGAGCGGGCCTTCCGGGCGGCGGCCGATGCCGCGACCGTCCGCAACGGCGGCGGTGCGCGACAACTGCGCACGAACCTGCGGCGGGTGGTCGGGCCGGCGATGTCCGAACTGCGCATGGACGCCCTCGTCGGCGACGCGCTGCGCTCGTACTCTCGATACTGGCTGGAGACCTTTCGCCTGGAGGGCATGGATCACAAGGCGGTCGCCGACAGCACCCGCACCAATCTGGTCGGTGGGGAGCACATCGCCGAGGGGTTGGCCCGTGGCAGGGGGGTGGTGCTGGCGCTACCGCACTCGGGCAACTGGGACGCTGCGGGGATCTGGCTCGTCGACGAGCACGGGCCGTTCACCACGGTCGCCGAGCGGTTGGAACCGGCGTCGCTGTTCGACCGGTTCGTCGACTACCGCGAATCGCTCGGCATGGAGGTCATCGCGCTGACCGGCGGTCAGCGGCCCCCGACCGACATCCTGGCCGACCGGCTGCGGGCGAACGGCGTGGTCTGCTTGCTCGGTGACCGAGACCTGTCCCGCAACGGTATCGAGGTGGACTTCTTCGGCGAAAAGGCCCGCATGCCCGCCGGACCGGCGCTGCTGGCGGCTACCACCGGTGCGATCCTGTGCACCGTGCACCACCGCTTCGTCGGGGACGGGTGGGGCCTGACGATGAACTCGCCGATCCAGCTGCCGGATGCCCCGCTGCGGGAGCAGGTCGTGGTCGGAACGCAGGCCGTGGCCGACGGGTTCGCGCGCGAGATCCTGAAGTACCCGGTCGACTGGCACATGCTGCAGCGGCTGTGGCTCGCCGATCTGCCGCCGCGCCCGACCGAGCCGCGCGGAGCCTGAGCCGTGCGGATAGGGCTCGTCTGCCCCTACTCCTGGGACATCCCCGGCGGCGTGCAGGCACATGTCCGCGACCTGGCCGAGAAGCTGATCGAACTCGGGCACGACGTGTCCGTGCTCGCCCCCGGCGACGACGACCTGCCCGGGCTGCCTCCCTACGTGACGATCGCCGGCAAAGCTGTCCCCATCCCGTACAACGGCTCGGTCGCCCGTCTGCAGTTCGGGCTCGTGGCGGCGGCGCGGGTGCGGCGCTGGCTGCGCGACGGCGCGTTCGACGTCGTGCACGTGCACGAGCCCGCGCCACCGAGCCTTTCCCTGCTGACCTGCATGATCCACGACGGTCCCCTCGTCGCAACCTTCCATGTGGCCACCCTGCGCTCACGGTTCCTGTCCATGTTCGACACCGTTCTGCAGCCGTTCCTGGAGAAGATCACCGGCAAGATCGCGGTGTCGTCCGCGGCTCGCAAGGTCATCGTCGAGCACCTCGGGGGCGACGCCGTCGTGATTCCCAACGGGGTCGCCGTCGAGCACTTCGTCGACGCCGAGCCGCTCGAGGGTTACCCCCGCGAGGGCGGCACGATCGGCTTCATCGGCCGCTACGACGAGGCCCGTAAGGGCATGGACGTCCTTGTCGAGGCTGTGCAAATCCTGGCCCCACAACGTCGCGGCCTGCGGGTGGTGGTGGCCGGCCGAGGTGACTCGGAGGACTTCTGGTCGGGCTTGCCCGAGGGTCTTGCCGACCGCTTCGTGCTGCTCGGGCAGGTCAGCGACGAGGACAAGACACATCTGCTGCGCAGCATCGACGTCTACTGCGCGCCGAACACCGGCCAGGAGAGCTTCGGGGTGATCCTGCTCGAGGCGATGGCGGCCCGTACGCCGATCGTCGCGAGCGACATCGAGGCCTTCAAGCGCGTCCTGGCCGGGGGAGCGGCAGGACGGCAGTTCGCAACCGGCGATCCGGGCGCGCTGGCCACAGCGCTGGCCGAGGTGCTCGACGACGCGGACCTGCGGACCCGGCTCGTCGCTGCGGGCACGGAGGCGGTCGCGCCCTATGACTGGTCGGTCATCGTCGGCGAGGTGCTCCGTGTCTACGACCTTGCGATCGCGGGCGCCGGATCACCGCCCTGATCGAGGCGTCCGGAACTGGCTAGAACCTGAACATCCCGGCATCCTCGGGCGCCGCGTCCCTGAAGCCGGCGCGCCCCTCGCCTAGAGTCCGAACGTGCTTCCCGTCGGCTGGCTGGTCGTCGCCGTGCTCGCCGCGGTCGTCCTCACCATGTGGATCACGTTCACCCTGACCCGCCTCGACCGCCTGCACGCCCGCGTGGACGCCGCCCAGGCCGCCATGGATGCCCAGCTCGTCCGGCGCGCGGCGGCCCTGCAACACGTCGCCGAGTCCCCCGACAGCGGCGTGCCCGAAGACCGGCGCAGCCGCTACGACGCCGTCGCGCGGGAGGCGCTTGCCACTGGTGAGCCCGACGAGCGTCGCGAGCTCGCCGAGAACGCGGTCGGGCGGGCCGTGGCCGAGCTGGCGGCGGCGCCGCAACCTGTCCGCCCCGATGCCGCCGCGGAACTGCGCGAGGCTGCCGCGCGGGTTCTCATCGCGCGCCGTTTTTACAATGATGCGGTCCGCGACACGCGGGCTTTGCGCGCCCGTCGATTGCCCCGGCTGTTCCACATGGCCGGCCGCCGCGGGCTGCCGCAGTTCTTCGACATCGACGACACCCTGCCTGTCGCTTCCGTCGTAGCAGTCCCTACCGCAGCAGCGCCCGACGCTGCCGCTGGGATCATGCAGAAAACGGAAGAGGATCAACGATGACCAGCTCGCCCCGGACCACTTGCGCTCTCGTCGCGTCATTTGCGGTGGTCGCCCTGCTCGGCGTCGCGGCATGCGGCGGCAGCGGTACGAAGAAGCCCACGTCCGCGTCCCCAACCGCGACGACGTCCACCGCGAACGGGGCGGCCGCGCCCGTCAACCCACTGCGCGGCGGTGCGCCCAGCAGCAACGGCGTGGTCGGCGTCAAGATCGACGACACCGGCAACGGCCGGCCGCAGCGCAACATCGACAAGGCTGACGTGGTCTACATCGAGGAGGTCGAAGGCGGTCTCACCCGCCTGCTCGCGGTGTTCCAGACCAACCTGCCGGTGGTCGAGGCGGTGCGCAGCACGCGGGCGGCCGACCCGGAGATCCTCGCGCAGTACGGCCCGATCGCCTACGCGGCGTCCGGCGGCGCGCACAACCCGCTGAGCGTGCTCGACAAGTCGCCGCTCAAGACCAGCATCAACGACCGGGGCGGCCCCGGGTTCAAACGCGACGGCAGCCGCTCTGCGCCGTACAACCTGACCGCGAACCTGGCCACTATCGCCAAGGCCCGGAAGGCGCCGCGGGCCCGCAACGTCGGCTTCACCTGGGCGACAGCCTCTGCGCAGCTCGCCGGTGCCACGACGGGCACGCGGATCCAGACCCGGGTCGGGGGCACGCCCGTCGAGTTCCGCTACGACGCCGCGACGCACCGCTACAACCGCTACATCGGGGGGGCGCTCCAACGCACGGCTGCGGGCAGGGTGATTTCGACACCGAACGTCATCGTGCAGTTCTGCAAGGTCGTGCCCTACCCCGCCGACCGCGACGTTAACGGCAATCCGAATGCGTTCACCTACACCGTCGGCAGCGGCAAGGTAGTCGTGTTCCGCGACGGCAAGCGCATCGCGGGCACGTGGTCGCGGGCGGCACAGGCCAACCCGACGAGATACGCGGACGTCAAGGGCGCCCCGATCCTGTTGCGTCCCGGCGGTACCTGGGTCGTACTCACCAGGACCGGCACGCCGCTGGGCTAGCTCTGAGCTGATATGTAGCGATGACGCTGCTATGTCTGGTCAAGGGGTTCGGGGGACGGGTTCGGCTGTTGTAGGAGGCGGAAGAGTTGGCGTGCGATGAATCGCTTTAGGCATCGTTTCGCTTCGC
>JBPCOE010000050.1:0-4894 GCA_051000605.1 Jatrophihabitans sp. | reverse complement strand
GCGAAGCGAAACGATGCCTAAAGCGATTCATCGCACGCCAACTCTTCCGCCTCCTACAACAGCCGAACCCGTCCCCCGAACCCCTTGACCAGACATAGCAGCGTCATCGCTACATATCAGCTCAGAGGTACAGCCCGGTGTTCTCGTCGTTGCGTTCAGCGGCCACCGCATGCAGGTCGCGCTCGCGCAGCAGCATGTAGTCGTCGCCGGCGATCTCGACCTCGAACCGGTCGTCAGGGCTGAACAGGACACGATCGCCCGTCTCGACCGCGCGCACGTGGTTGCCCACCGCCAACACCTCGGCCCACACGAGCCGCTTCGATACTTGCGCGGTCGAGGGGATCAAGATGCCGCCGGACGTGCGGCGCTCGCCGTCCTCGCGAACCTCATGCACCAGGACGCGATCGTGCAGCATCTTGATTGGCAGCCCGTCGGTCATGATGCCAACACTAGACACGCCTTACTTCTCAGCCGCGCAGTACCGCAGCCGGTCGCACTCGGCGGGCGCGCCGACGAGGACACCGAGCGCACGGCCGAAGCCGCCCGAGCCGGCTGAGCCTCAGCCGCCATGCATCATGTCCCCGGACGAGCCTGCGCCGCCGGCCACTGAGCCGCCGGTGGGCTCCCCATCGCCTGACGCGTCGAGCTCGACCTCGTGCTCGGTGGACCTGCTCAGACTGAGTTCGGTGCCGGACGTCAGCGGGCTCGTCTCGGAACGTGTCGCCGCGTCCACTTCGGACTGACTCACGTTGAGCGGGTGATGACACGCGGCCAGGTGCCCGTCCGGGAACTGCGCCAGCGGCGGCTCGAGCTGGATGCACAGCTCGGTGGCCCAGGGGCAGCGAGTGTGGAACCGGCACCCCGGCGGGGGGTTGATCGCGCTCGGCAGCTCACCGACCAGTCGGCGCTGTCCGCGATTCGCCCGATCCGGGTCGGGAATCGGGATGGCGTCGAGCAGGCTCGCCGTGTAGGGGTGGATGGGCTTGGCGTACAGCGCGTCGGCGGGGGAGAGCTCGACAATCTTCCCGAGGTACATGACCGCGATCCGGTCCGACACGTGTCGCACGACGCTCAGGTCATGCGCGACGAAGATGTAGGCGAGCCCGAGATCGTCCTGCAGGTCGTCGAGCAGGTTCACGATCTGGGCCTGGATCGAGACGTCCAACGCAGACACCGGCTCGTCCAGGATGATCAGCTTCGGGTCGGCGGCGAGTGCGCGGGCGATGCCGATGCGCTGCCGCTGGCCACCAGAGAACTCGTGCGGGTAGCGCTGGGCATGATCCGGGTCCAGACCGACCCGCCGGAGCATCTCGGCCACCTCAGCGCGTCCCTGGCCGCCCTTGCCACCGCCGCGCAGTCGTGTGCCGGCGCCGACGATCTGGCCGACTCGCTTGCGCGGGTTGAGCGAGGCCTGGGGGTCCTGGAAGACCATCTGGACGTAACGCCGAAACGTTCGCAGGTCCTTGGGCCGCCTGCCCGCGAGGTCCTCGCCGCGGAAGCGCACGGCTCCCTCGGTGGGCTCGGTGAGGCGCACCAGGGTGCGGGCGAGGGTGGTCTTACCGCACCCGGACTCGCCGACCAGCCCCAGCGTCTCGCCCTCGGCAAGGCTGAAGGTGACGTCATCGACCGCGTGGACGCGCCCGACGACACGGCCGAACGTGCCCGCCCGCACATCGAACAGGACGCTCAGATGCTCGAGCTCGAGCAGGGGCGAGCCGGCCGGGCGGGTGATCCGATTGTCGAGCTCGGTCATGCTCCCTCCTTCGTCGGTCGCTGACCCGGTGCTGCGCTCGATGATGACCTCGCAAGCTCGGTCATGATGCAGCTTCCGCCGGCGGCGGCGGCAGACCGATCGCGCCGTCCACCAACCGCAGCCGGCGCTTGTCATCGAGCGAGAGGTGACAGCGGTCTCGGTGCGCCGAGCCCGGCTCGAGGGCGCGCAGCTCCGGTTCGGTGTCGCATTCCTCGAAGCGGTGCGGGCATCGGGTCTTGAAGTGGCAGCCGGAGGGCGGATTCAGCGATGACGGTGGCGAACCCAGGATCGTCGGCAGCCGGTCCGGGCGCCCCTTGTCGATGCGCGGGATGGAGCCGAGCAGCCCCCAGGCGTACGGGTGAAATGGGTCGCGGAAGATCTCCTGGACCGAGGACTCCTCGACCACGCGCCCGGCGTACATCACCACGATCCGCGAGGCCACCTCGGCGACCACGCCGAGGTCGTGCGTGATGAGCAGGACGGCAACTCCCGTTTCGCGCCGCAGGTCCTCGATCTCGGCGAGAATCTGCGACTGGATGGTGACGTCCAGCGCGGTCGTCGGCTCGTCGGCGATGAGGATCTCCGGCGAGCAGGACAATGCCATCGCGATCATGACACGCTGCCGCATGCCCCCGGAGAACTGATGCGGGTACGCGCGGGCCCTCTCGGCGGCTCGCGGGATGCCCACGCGTTCGAGCAGTTCGACCGCCCGGGCGCGCGCTGCCTTCTTGGACACGCGCTCGTGCACGCGTACCTGCTCGGCGATCTGGTCGCCGACCCGGTAGACAGGCGTCAGCGCGCTCATCGGGTCCTGGAAGATCATCGCGACCCGCGAGCCGCGGATGCGCTGCAGCGCCTTGTCCCCGGAGCCGATCAGCTCGGTGCCGTCGCCGAGTGTCGCCGAGCCGCTGATCGTGGTGTTGGGCGAGCGGGTGAGCCCCATGAGAGTCATCGCGCTGACGGACTTGCCCGACCCGGACTCGCCCACGATCGCCAGCACCTCGCCTCGGCGCATGCGGAACGAGACGTCATCGACGGCCTGCACGACGCCCCGCTCCGTGCGGAACGAGACCTTCAGGTGCTCGACCTTGAGCACCTCGTCCGGCCGCTCGGTCGTGTCGACGAACTCGATCTCGCTCACGCGCTCGCCGCTCTGATCCGCGGGTCGAGTACCGCGTACAAGACGTCGACAATGGCGTTCATCAGCACGACCAGAACCGCACCGAGCAAGGTAACGACCAGCACGGGAGGCACATCCAACGACCGTACGGAGTCGGCCGCGTACTGCCCGATGCCATGCAGGTTGAACACCTTCTCGACGACCAGCGTGGTGCCGGCCAACACCGCGGCGAAGTCCAGGCCCCACAACGACGCGATCGGGATGAGCGAGACTCGAAGGACGTGCTTGATCATCACCCGAGCGGGCGACAGGCCTTTGGCCCGAGCCGTGCGCACCGCGTCGGTGGTCATGGCTTCCAGCACGCTGGATCGCAGCACCTGCGCATAGATCCCGACGTAGAGCACCGCCAAGGTGATCCATGGGAGCACGAGGTGCTCGGCCCACTGCAGGGGGTCACTGGTGATCGGGAAGTAGTCGCCCTGCGGGAAGACCTGCACCTTGAAGGTGAGCAGGTAAAGCAGGACGCCGCCGAGGACGAACGACGGCGCCGAGATCCCGGCGAAGCTCACCGTCGTGATCGCGACGTCGGTGGCCTTGCCGGCCCGCATCGCGCCGATCACGCCCAGGACCGTGCCGACGAGCAACCAGATGATCGCCGCCCCGATCGCCAGCGACAGGGTGGCCGGGTAGCCGCGTTCGAGCTGGGAGAACACCGTGACGTGCTGCGTGTAGCTCTGGATCTGTCCGGTGGAGATCTGGTGCATCAGCTTGACGTACTGCACCCAGATCGGCTTGTCGAAACCGTACGCGCGACGCACGTTGGCGATGTCCTGCAAGGTCGCGGTACGGCCGGCCAGGCGCAGCGCCGGGTCGCCGTTCGGGATCGCTACGAAAATCAAGAAGGTCAGGATGCTGACCGCGAACACTACGACGACGGCCGACGCGAGTCGCTTCAGGGCGAAGAAGGCGATGTCCATCGGGCCTCAGCGCTCCACACGGACGCGGGCGCGCGGGTCGAACGCCTGCCGCACCCCGTCGCCGAAAACATTCACGGCCAGCACGGTGACAACCAGGAAGACGCCGGGCACGAGCGTCAGATGCGGAGACGTGCCGGTCTGGATGAGATCGACACCGTCCGAGAGCTCGGTACCCCACGACGCGTTCGGGGGCTGCACCCCGGCGCCGAGGAAGGACAGCGAGGCCTCGAGCACGATGGACTGCGCCATCTGCAGGGCGAAGAACACCAGCAGCGTCGAGGACAGGTTCGGCAGGATCTCACTCGCCATGATCCGAAACCGTCCATACCCCATCGTCCTGGCCGCGTCGACGAACTCGCGTTCGCGCAGCGTCAGCACCTCGCCACGGATCGGGCGCGCGACGTAGGGGATGTAGACGATGCCGATCACGAGCGCCGGGAGGAAGTTCGAGCCGCCCGAGATGTGCAACGGCCCGAGGTTCAGGCCGCCGACGGCCAGGCTGACGCCGAGCGCCACCCCCAGCAGCAGCGCGGGGTAGGCCCAGATGAGGTCGAGGAATCGGGAGATGATCGTGTCGGTCCAGCCGCGGAAGTAGCCGGCGACAACGCCCAGGATGGTCGCGCCGATCATGGTGAGCAGCGTGGCCAGCAAACCGATCTCGAGCGAGTTGCGCCCCCCGTAGAGCACCCGCACCGCGACGTCGCGGCCGTTCTTGTCCGCCCCGAGCAGGAACTTCGAGTGCCAGGTCGGCCCGATCGGGACGTCGGTCAGGCTGACGACGTTGGTGTCCTTGCCATTGATCTTGATGAGGTCGCTGACGTGGTTGTCGTTCGGTCCGGTGTGCGCGATGTGGTCCGCGTACAGCGGCGCGAGCAGGCACAGGACGACCACGATGACGAACACGATCCCGAACACGATCGCAATCTTGTTGTGCCCGAGCCGGCGCAGCGCGAGGCGCAGCGGGCCCGAGCCGATGGTGGTGTGCGTGGGGTTCCTCCCTGCCGGGGACCCCCCCCTCCCTTTTTTTCCCCCGCCTTATTCACC
>JBPCOE010000113.1:0-5293 GCA_051000605.1 Jatrophihabitans sp. | reverse complement strand
GCGGCGGCAACGCCTCCGGCACCACCGGCGCCCAACGACGACGCCGCGCCGCCACCAAGATCACTCCGCCGCCGACTAGATAAGCTCAACCAACAAGCCTGTTGCGACCACCGCCAGAATCCGCCGTAGGTCCATCGGCCGGCGACCTTGACGTAGGTCTCGTCGACGAAGCACCGATAGACCGTGAGGTGATCGACTTCGATGCCGCGTTCGGCGAGCAGCTCCTCGACGTCGCGGTAGGACAACCCGCAACGCAGGTACCAGCGCACTGCGACCGCGATCACCTCACGCGGGAACCGATACCCCGCCGGAGCGGACGACGTGGACGGCCGCGAGGTGATCACACCTGATCAGTGTCCCGGCACCACGCGAACGACCAACGCAACTGTGCCCACGAAACTGATCGTTGACACGGCGCCGTGGGGTGCTTATGTTAGATCCACCATTAGAAATGGTGGATCTATCGCAGCGATAACATAGTGCAGGCGATCCACCGAACTGGATGGAGTCGTGAGCCGGATGCGCGCTGTCGTCTTCGCCGCCGAGAAGAGCCTTGCGCTCGAGGAGCGCTCCGAGCCCGTACCGGGCCCGAAGGAGGTGTTGATTGATACGGCAGCGGTCGGCATCTGCGGCACGGACACGCACGTGTTCGATGGCGAGTTTGAGGGCACCGTCTTTCCGCTGGTGCCGGGCCACGAGGCGACCGGCACCGTGCTTGCGCTGGGGCCGGGCGCCGATACGACCGGCCTGGTGGTGGGTGATCACGTCGCGGTCAATCCGAGCACGACCTGCGTTGAGTGCGAGTACTGCCTGACCGGCCGCTCGAACCTTTGCCGCAAGTGGAACGGCCTCGGCGTCGTAGCCTCAGACGGTGCGGCACAGGAACGCTTCGTCGCCCCGCTGGCGAACGTGTTCAAGCTGACGCCTGGGACGGACGTGCACCAGGCCGCGCTCATCGAGCCGCTGGCGTGTGCGATCCGTGGCTGGGACGTGTTGCCGCGCCGGCTCGGTGACCACGTGCTCGTCTACGGATCGGGCACGATGGGTCTGCTGATGGCGCAGCTCGCGCCGCGTACCGGCGCCGCGTCGGTGACGATCGTCGATGTCAACACCGAGCGCCTCGTGACCGCGACTGAGGTCGGTGTCGAGCACGCTTACTCCAGCGCTGACGTGGCAGCGCGCGACCTGTGGGATGTCGTCATCGACTGCACGGGCAACGTCCGTGCGATCGAGGACGGGCTGCCTCGGGTCAAGGCCGGGGGCACATTCCAACACTTCGGTGTCGCGCCGACCGAGGCGATGGCGAACTACTCGCCATTCCGCGTGTATCGCGATGAGATCTCGATCGTGGGGACCATGGCGGTGCTCAACTCTTTCGGCCGGGCGGTGCAGATGTTCGAGGCGGGCGCGATCAACGCCGGTCCGATGATCAGCCACTCGTTCACCCTCGACGACTACGCCGACGCGCTGCAGATGTTCCGCGACGGAACCGGCCGCAAACTCCAGATCCGCCCCAACGACACGACCTCCCGCGTGCTCGCGTCATGACCAATGCAACCTTGAGCGCGCGGGCCGCGACGCGCAGCACCGTGCGCCGGCCGTCGCGACGCGATAAGCTGATCATCCGTGTCGTCGCCGTCGTCGTCGTGCTCGGCGCCATCGCCCTCGGCACCAAGGTGGTCAGCAACTCCTCACCCCTATTCGCCGGCCAGCAGAAGTTCTCCGCTGCCCCCTTCGCCAAGAAAAACTTCCCCAAGGTCCAGGCCGACATCGCCAAGCGTGCGGTGCCCGCGGCCACATTGGCCGCCGCGCTGAAGGCGAATCAGGACGCGGCGGCCAAGAAGTACGGCGTGCCGGTGTCCGGCGGGGTCGGACCCGAGGTGGCGGTGAGTTTCAGCGGCACGTTCGGCAAGGACGACGGATCCGGCATCTACACCGTCACCGTCCCCGGCCTGCCCAAGACGATCGTGGTGCGCGTGCAGACCGGTCCGGCGATCAACGGCACCGACCTGCGCGACGCCACCGGCAAGTTCCATTTCGGCCAGTTCACCAATCAGATCGACTACCAGAACGCCGCGTCTGCCCTGAACGACAAGCTGAAGACGACCGTGCTCGCCAAGCTCCCCTCCGCCAGCCTCACAGGCAAGAAGGTCACCGGCGTCGGCGTGTTCCAGCTCATCAACCCCGAGGGCTGGCTGCTGACGCCGGCGAAGCTAAGCGTCTCGTGAACGCCGTGATCGAGCGACCCCTGGACGGCGCCAACGAGGTCGTGCTCCGCGCGCACGACGTGGTCAAGACCTACGGCGGCACCCGAGCACTCAAGGGAGTCAATTTCGAGATCCGGCGCGGACAGGTCACCACCCTGTTCGGCGAGAATGGTGCCGGCAAGTCGACGCTGATGAAAATCCTGTCCGGCGTCGAGTCGGCCACCTCCGGCCTGATCGAACTCGACGGCGAACCGGTGTGGTTCGCCTCGACGGTCGATGCCCGCGACCGTGGCATCTCGATCATCCACCAAGAGCTCAGCCTCGCACCCAACCTCACTGTCCGAGACAACATCTTCATGGGCCGCGAGCTGCGCTCCGGTCGCGGCGACGTCGACTTCGGCGCCGAAAGCCGGGAAACGCGCCGACTCATGACCGAGCTACAAGAAGAGATCGACCCGCAGACGCCGGTCAGCGAGCTGCGTCTGGGACAGCAGCAAATTATTGAGATCGCTCGGGCGCTGTCCATCGACGCGCGCATCCTGATCATGGACGAGCCGACCTCGGCGCTGAGCGCGACCGAGGTCGAGGTGCTGTTCACGGTCATCCGCGACCTCACCGCGCGCGGCGTCTCGATCGTCTACATCTCCCACCACCTCGAAGAAGCGCTGCAGATCACCGACCACGCGGTGGTGCTGCGCGACGGGACGATCGCCGCGACCGCCCGCGCTGAGGACATCGACCTGGGCTGGGTGGTGCGCAACATGGTGGGTGCCGACTTCGACCTCGGCGAGCCGCCTCAGGATTCCAAAGGGCCCGATGCCGCGCTCGAGATCTCGGACCTGCGGGTGGCCGACCCGCGCAATCCGGGCCGGCTGGTGGTGGATGGGGTGAGTATCGCTGTGCGCGCCGGGGAGATCGTGTGCCTGTACGGGCTGATGGGCGCCGGACGCACCGAGCTGCTCGAGGCCATCGCTGGGCGCGTGGCCACCGCCGGCGGGCACGTGCGACTGCAGGGTTCCGATCTGTCGGGGCTCAGCATCGCCGAACGCATCGACCGCGGTCTGGGCCTGGTGCCCGAAGACCGTCAGCGCGACGGGCTGGTGCAGACGATGAGCGTCGGCCAGAACCTGTCGCTGGCCAGCATCGGCACCTTCACCCGAGGCCTGTTCCTGTCCCGCCGCCGCGAACGGGAGCTCGTCGGCGCCGGGATCCGCGACGTTCACGTCAAAACCGCCGGCGCCGCCGCCGCGATCGGGTCGCTGTCCGGCGGCAACCAGCAGAAAGTCGTCATCGGAAAGATCCTCGCCACGAACCCGGACGTGATCCTGCTGGACGAACCAACCCGCGGCATAGACGTCGGCGCCAAAGGCGAGGTGTTCCGGCTGCTGGCCGAGCGCGCCACGCACGGGCTGGCCGTCGTCTACTCGACCTCCGAGGTCGGCGAGTGTCTCAGCATCGCTCACCGCATCGTCGTGCTGGCCCGCGGCCGCGTCGCGGCCGAGTTTCCGGCCGGCACGACCAAGGAAGAAATCATGGCCGCCTCGGGTGAGGCGGTGCTGTCGTGAACGACGCCAGCTACGCACAGTCAGGACACCGCCCATGACCGTCACCGCATCGCGCGCCGACACCCACAAGCCGACCAGGGCGTTGCCCGCACTGAGCGTCGGAAAGCTGCTGCTGCAGGTACGCGCGTTTCTCGCCCTGGTCGTCGTGATCGTCGTTTTCTCGATCCTGTCACCGAACTACCTCACCGTGGACAACGTCCTGACGATGTCCTCACACGTCGCGATCTACGCGCTGCTCGCCCTGGGCATGTTGCTGGTCATTCTCAACGGCGGCATCGACCTGTCGGTCGGCTCGACCCTCGGCTTGTCCGGCGTGGTCGCCGGCTGGCTGATGCAGGGCTTGCGGTCTAGCACGTTCGGGGTCACGTTCTTCCCGGCCGTGTGGGTCGTCGCGATCGTGTGCATCCTGGTCGGCGCTCTGGTCGGACTGGTGAACGGCATCCTGGTCGCCCGGTTCAAGGTCGCGCCGTTCGTTGCGACCCTCGGCACCCTGTACGTGGTCCGTGGTATCGGCCTGCTGAAAACGAACGGCCTGACCTATGACAACCTCAGCGGCGACCCGAAGTTGGGCAACACCGGCTTCAACTGGCTCGGCTTCAACAAGTTGTTCGGCGTGCCGGTCGGGGTGCTCATCATGATCGTGGTCGCGGCCCTGATCAGCCTGTCGCTGAACCGTTCGGTGTTTGGCCGCTGGCTCTACTCCTCCGGCGGTAACGAACGCGCCGCCGAACTGTCGGGCGTGCCGGTGCGCAAGGTCAAGGTACGGGTCTACGTCATCTCCGGTGCCTGCGCCGCGATCGCCGGCCTGATCTTGTCCTCCGAGCTCACCTCGGCCGGCCCGACGGCGGGCACCTCCTACGAGTTGACCGCCATCGCGGCCGTTGTGATCGGCGGCGCGGCGCTCACCGGTGGCCGAGGCACCGTGCTCGGCACCCTGCTCGGCGCGTTCGTGATCGGCTTCCTCTCCGATGGTCTGGTCATCATCGGCGTCTCCTCCTACTGGCAAACGGTATTTACCGGCTCGGTCATCGTGCTCGCAGTGCTGCTCAACTCCGCGCAGTACGCCCGCCGTCGACGCGGCAGGAAGGCCGAGCCGGCCCCCAGCGTCACCGCCGGCTCCGACGCGAAACCCGAGCCGGCCGCCATGACCTGACAGAGCACCGCAGCGCCCGCGTCACGCGTTCACCATCCGTCGATCTCTCACCCGGAAGGACTGCATCAGCATGCCCACCACAACCCCACGAGCACGGAAGAGTCGCGCCGCACGACGAATCCTCACCGCGGCCGCGGTACTGAGCGTCGCGCTCACGGCCGCTTGTTCGTCGAGCGGCACGACGACTAAGTCGTCGAAGTCGAACGACGGGAAGACCAGCGGCTCGAGCAAGCAGGGCGGTCTCATCTCGATCATCGTGAACGACCCGTCCAACCCGTACTGGCTCACCGAGGGCAACGTGGCCAAGGCCGAGGCGCAGCGGCTCGGCTACACCGCGAACGTCGGCGCGTCCAAGGGCGACACCAACA
>JBPCOE010000112.1:0-6066 GCA_051000605.1 Jatrophihabitans sp. | reverse complement strand
GCGGCGGCAACGCCTCCGGCACCACCGGCGCCCAACGACGACGCCGCGCCGCCACCAAGATCACTCCGCCGCCGACTAGATAAGCTCAACCAACAAGCCTGTTGCGACCACCGCCAGAATCCGCCGTTCCTCATTCGGCACGGCTGTTGAGGTGTGGAATTGTTCGGTCGGGAACCGCGACGCCGAGCCCGTGGCAGAGCGCGGACCAACCATCGGCGACTCGCCATTGAATGAGGCGGTTGGGCGGACACTCCCGGCGGACTTTCTCGATATGCGCCTCGTACGCTGCGATTGTCTTCTCACGGTCGAGCACGCGATGCCACCCGCCGAAGTGCTCATTCCACACACGGTCAAGTAGCTCAGCCACCGCAGGCGGACCTACATCCTTTCCCGGCGCCGTCCATGCGTGGATCGACCCGAGGACGCTGTCGTACCAGGACTCGGCATCGCGCAAGGTAAGCAGAATCTTCGCTTCAGGCCACAAGTCCGCGAATCGCCGCCACTCCCATACTCCCGGCCAATCGGCGGTCGCACTGAAGTCGGCGAGTAACTCTCGCCAGTCAGCCGGTTGTCCCCGATAGTGAGCTGCCCAGACCTCGGCAAGACGGGGCTGTTCCCACATTGTCTGCATCTGAACGCAGGGACCGAATCCGAGCAGATCCAGCGCGGCGGCCGCCGACGTTGTCCCGGTCCGGCCCCAACCTGCACCTATCACCTTCATGTCGGCACGATTGCACATCGCTTCGCCAAAGGATCCCCAATCGGACGGTTGCGTCTATCTGGCGCGCTGTCGATAGCGGCCTACTCGGGCCGCCTGTTCGGGCACAAGGTCGATTCGCACCGTGAGCGGGGTTGTGGCAATCATCCGGCCCAGGGCCGCATCCCAGCGGTGCGGCAGGGTATGTGACCGTTGTGCGGGATCGTCGCCGGGAAGCGGCACCGCTGTTCCGGTCCGCCAACGCCGGTTGACCAGAACGCGCACGTGCGGATCGCGCTGGACGTTGCGTACCCAGTCCGCCTGCTGCCCATGCGCGGCTACCAGCCAGCAGGTGTTCTCGATCAGGCCGTTCCCGACACAGGTCTGTCGCGGCTGGCCGGTGCGCCGTCCGACGTTTCCAACAGCGCGAAGGCATCTGGCGCCAGGCCGTGTCGTAGCTGCCAACGCAGGACGTGATTGCCTACCCAGAGGATCACCTTGAAGACCCGGTACTTGCGATCGCGGCGCGACGGCAACGGTTCCACGAGACGCGATTCTTCACGTCGCGCGTCGCGTCCACCAGACCTGACGATGTGTTTCACAGGGCGATCCGCATGCCGATCGGCCTGCGGAACGTCGGCGTCGCCCGCTTAGGACGCTCGCACGTCATCGCTGGCGAGTCCGCGTTGGGCGGCGACCGCCGCGAGTCGCTTGTCGCGCGTCCACAGTCTGGCGCCGGTCGTCAGCATTGTTGCGGCCAGCAGGTGCGCGTCGACGTATCCGATGCCGAGACCGAACAGCTGATGGCTGTCGATCAGGGTGAGCACTTCGACGTCTGTCGCGCCCGTTGCCTGCGGGAGATTGCGGAGCAGCCCGAGGATCTCACCGCGCCGCGAAAGATGGCCGAGTGCGAGTTCTCCGATCACCCAGGGGTGGGCGAGCACGTGGCCGTCGTGAAGTAGCGCCGCGAGTTTCGGGTCACCGCTGCGGAGGTGGTCGATCCAGACCGAGGTGTCGACAAGGATCACGCCGGCGTCGTATGCCGTCGTGGGACCGCCGTCGCGTCCGGCTCACTGCCCGCGAGCCGGGCCAGCCGCCGGGCGCTCTCGCGCTCGATCAATGCACCCAGAGCCTGCCGAACCAGCGCGCCCTTCTCGTTGGTCCCGGTCAGGCGCTGAGCTTCCAAGACGAGATCGTCATCCAGTGCGAGCGTTGTCCTCACTTCTACCTCCAGGCACGTCAAACCACATCGAATGATGATGATACACGTGCGATGGTATCCGGTCAGGGATCCGGCTATCGGGACGTCGGTCGTCGCGCCTCGATCAGATGTCGGCTCGAATACGCGATGAAGGGTTCACCGCTCCGCATCCGCTTGTCGAGTTCGGCGAGCTTGCCGTGGTACTTCTCGACGGAGAAATCTGGTACCCACCAGATGCACTTCCGTAGGATCCACACAACGGCTCCCACGTCATAGAACTCCATCCGACACCGAGCGGTACGCAGCTCGGTGACGACCAGGCCGGCGTCCTGTGCCGCGGCGGACTCCCGCTGCGGGTCGCGCCCCTTCGGTTCTTCAGAACGCGGACCGAGGAACCGCTCGATCAGGTCGAACGCTGACGCCGGTCCAACGTGCTGTGCGAAGTAGTAACCGCCTGGCACGAGGTACACGGTGTATCTCTCCCCAGTTCGGCCGCACCGGATGCCGTGCCGTCACCAGGTCGAATGACTCGGCTGGCAAGGGGAGGGGCGCTTCCTCGACGGTGTCGATGACCTGGACCCCGTGCGGCTCAAGCAGCTCGCGGGCGCGCCGCGCATTGGGCGGCCACGCCTCGGTCACGACCATTCGCGGTGGAAGACTCGGTGCCTCTGCGAGCACCTCGCCGCCGCCCGTATCAACATCCAGGGCCGACTCGACCTGGCCAAGGCGGTCGGCGACGAGCTTCGCGTAGCCCCAGAGTGTGCGCTCTTCCGTCGCTCGGCCGTTCAGCCAGTCGAAACCCCACCCAGTCACGTCGGCCGCGTCGGCCTCGGTCACCAATTCTTCGAACGGCCGCATCGCGGCATTATCCCAGTTCGCGAACGCCACTCGCGTTGGCCGCCCGATGGCGTGTTTCGGTCCCGCCCGCTCGCCGATCCTCAGCGGGACGGCGGGCGCTTCCTGCTGGTGGTCATGGTCACCAGGCTGGTCGTAGTCGTCCGGGTTCGGCCAGACCGGCGAGAGCGTGAGTGAACGCCTGAAAAGTGTCGGGATCGAGTTGGCGACGCCAGGCGTCGACGGCGGCGGCGGCGGTCTGCTCTGCCGCGGCGGTGCAGGCGTGGCCGTGCTCGGTCAAGACGATTGCCCGCGCGCGGCCGTCGTGGGGTGCTGGTACGCGGGTGACGTAGCCGCGGGCAACCAGATGGTCGACGAGTTGGGCCGCGGCTTGCTTCGTGATCCCCAACGCCGCGGCGAGGCCGGAGGTAGTGGTGTTGTCCCCGGACAGCGCAGCGAACGCGAACCCGTGCACCGGTCGAACGTCGTCGAACCCCCGCTTCGCAAGCCCCGCCTGGATGCCGTCGACCAGCGCTGCTGACAACCGCAAAGTCGCCGTCGCAGTTTCCCAATCTGTCGCCACAGAATTACCTTGCCATAGACGGACAGCTGACTAGTCTATATGGTCAAGTCGCTTGTCTATCTGAAAGGACATCTTGATGCCGATCTACGCGCCCGCCGACTCCACCGAGTTCACCACCCATGGCAGCACCTTCGCCGCCTATGTCAATCCCAGCCGTGGCAGTACAGACCTGTGCGCTTGGCGCCTCACCGTCCCGCCAAACCTGACCGGCACAACTCATCGCCCTAGCCGCGAAGAGGTATTACTCGTCCTCGACGGCCTGCTAGTCGTCAGCGTCGATGACGACACTCACACCCTTGGTCCCGGAGCGGTCATCCACGTGCCCGCCGAGTCGCTGCTGCGGGTCGATACGAGCGCCGAAGGCGGAAGCGCCTGGGTGACTACGACGCGCGGGCTCACCGCCACCCTTCAGGACGGCACAACCATCACCCCACCCTGGGCCCTGTAGCCGACATGCAAGCTATCGAGCCCATGCGGGCAGCTGCCCGGTGATCGATCCTGATCAGGCAAAGACTTGACGTGGCCAGCGGGTGCCGGCTCCGTCCGCCGACGTGGTTGGGCATCACTGGTCGTCTCGAGTTCGCAGCTGGTGACGAACAGCGAGACGGACGCGAAGAACGGTGCCGTCTGGAGGTGCTGCAGCCACTCTTTGGCACCGGTCTTATCCAAGTACCCGGCCGCGATCGCGCGGTCGGTCACGCGCTCAAAGCCGAGAACGCGATCGGCTTGAGCTGCATCCAGGAAGGTCGTGGTGAGCGGCAGCACCCGGGCCGCGTGCAGGCCGGCGCTGTGGGCAAGTCGATGTAGCTGACGTCCGATCCGTGCGTTGCGTACCACCTTGTCGACCACGAAGCTGCGGTACGCAGCGGCCAGAGCGACGTTGGGGTGGTCTATGACCAGAGTGTCCCAATCGGGTTCGGCGAACACGGCACGGCCGCCTGGACGCAGTACCCGGACAACCTCGCTGAGCACCTGTGCCGGATCGGCAACATGCTGAAGCACCCGGTCGGTGTGTAGGCGGTCGACCTCGGCGGTGGCCAGATCGAGGTGGTGCGCGTCGGCGACCCGGACGGCGATGTTGGACCGCCCCGCTGCCCGGTCGCGGGCCTGGGCCACGGCGTCCAGGTCGTGGTCGAGGCCGAGCACGGCACCGTGCGGCCCGGTTGCGTCCGATAGTGCAGCAAGGTCGGCTCCCGGCCCGCAGCCGAGATCGACTATGACGGCCCCGGCCTCGATCGCAAGCTCCTCGATTGCGATCGTCTTGTACGCGGCGCCGAGGTCGGAAGCGGCCAGCCGGGTCAGGTAGTCCGCGGGCCGAGCCGTCTCAAACACGGTGCCGTTCATCGGGCAGCTGGGCGCGTATCACGCAGTCCGAGAGCACGGCCGAGAACGACGAAACCCAGCAGCAGCGCGAGTTCAATACCCGCTGCGGTGAACGAGCCGGTGACGGTGCCGCGGTCGAGGTTGTTCCACTCGAATGCCGCCGGCACCGCGACAGCCGCAGTCGCAAGCAACAGCGCAATCGGTCCAACATTGCCGAAGCGACGACCCAGAAGGGCGCCGAAGTCCGTCAGCGGCGCATGGACCAGACGTGCACCGTGCTTGTCGAGCCGGCGCGCGAACAGCAGGCCCGCAGCACGACTGCCAGCGCGAAAGCCGCGAGCACGGGACCGGCGAGCAGAGCGGACATCGACCCGTGGCCTGGCACCGCCGCGCCGGCAGCGAACTCAGTGAGCAAGGCGAAGCCGACGGCGACGGCGTTGCGTCGGCCGAGCAGCCTGAGTTCCGCCGGGACCGCTCGCGAGCGCCGAAGCGCCGCAGCCACGAGCAGCACCGCCAGCAGCGTCGATACCGCAGACGTCTGTGCAGCACCGAAAAACACCACTGCCCACAGCGTGACCGCTCCGCGAGCATCAGACGCGTTCAGCAGTGCGAGTGTTGACCCCGCCACGGCGAGAATCGCCGCGACCGCCGCGACCGCCGCGACCGTCGCGACCGTCGAGCGGCTGGCGCGGCGTACGGCTGTTTCGGCGTCGAACGCCGACGCGACCTCGGTCGCCGCACCGAAACGACGTACCGCTTCGGCCTCACCACCGGCCGCTGCCGCGTCGGTGAGGTGATCGCGACACTCAGCCACGGCGCGGCGGCGCCTGCGGCCCCGCGTGAGCAGTGCTCGGTCCAGATCAGCAAGATAGATCTCGATGTCGGTCACGCGAGCCCTCCTGGCACGTCGAGCACCTTGGAGACCGCGGCGGAGAACAACGTCCAGTCCCGCGCCACCCGTCCGACTTCGCGGCGTCCCGCCGCGGTCAGGTGGTAGACGCGGCGTCGCCGCCCACCGCTCGTGTCCCACTCGCTGGTTACCAACCTGCTTCGCTCCAGCCGCTGCAGCGCCGGGTACAGCGACCCTTCCGGCACGGACAACTCGCCGCCGCTGCGCATGTCCAGGCGCTGACTCAGCGCGTAGCCGTGGCCGGGCTCGTCGGTGAGCACCGCAAGCAGCAGCCCGTCGAGGTGGCCACGCAGGTAGTCGTTTCGCATGCATCCAGAATACATAGGCTGCCTGGGTATTGAGCAACCCGCTCTGCGCATTCCTCCAATAAGGTCCCGCACTGCCCGCTGAGGGATCGGCGGATTCTGGCGGTGGTCGCAACAGGCTTGTTGGTTGAGCTTATCTAGTCGGCGGCGGAGTGATCTTGGTGGCGGCGCGGCGTCGTCGTTGGGCGCCGGTGGTGCCGGAGGCGTTGCCGC
>JBPCOE010000138.1:0-16195 GCA_051000605.1 Jatrophihabitans sp. | reverse complement strand
TGCCCACCATCATCCGCCTGAGGGCGGACACTCATCCCACAACGCACCCTCATCGGCTATGTCCGTGCGTTCGGGTAGTGCCATCGAGCGCCGCGAAACCGTGCCATCAACCGCCGTGAGTCACAACTCTGAGACACGACACTGCGTAGGAATCCGCGCGCTCGAGGTTCGCACCGCGGTCAAACGCGGCCACATCCCCGCCACGAAGCGGCTCGTTCGATTTGCCGGTTGAGCTGATGTCCGATGTGAAGTCAGCGCGTGCGGACTACTTGCGGACTAGAGCATGTAACATTCTGACACGGACAAGCTGCTGAAAGCGTTATATGCCCTGAAAACGTTAGGCCTCAACGGTGCCCCCGGCCGGATTCGAACCGGCGACGCCCGGCTTAGGAGTCCGGCGCTCTATCCCCTGAGCTACGAGGGCGGGGATGCGGCTGTCCCGAGATTACCGGGCGCGTGAGTTCGACAATGCCCGACCGCACTTCGATGCTTACCGCGCTGCCGATTTAGGGTGTGGTGTGCGTACGGTCGAAGTGCCCGCGCGGCGACGCCGCTCGGAGCGGTTGCGGGGCATGCAAGTTGCGTCCGGCGTGCTGTCGGTGCAGGAATCAGCGGCGCTCGCAGCCGTCGGGTTCACGGTGACGAGTGAGGTCATGGGAGCGGTCGCGATGCGCGCTCCGGTGACCGGCTTCTTCCAACGAGCCGGTGGTGGGTCGACCTATCCGCGTGGGTGGCAGGGCGACGGCGGACCGCCGCCGGTCTACACGAGTTCGCGCACACCGAGGGTGCCGGCTCGGGTCACGTCGTTGCGGGCCGGGTACCGCATTGCGTTGGCGCGGCTGATCGACGAGGTGCGCGCCGTCGGCGCTGACGGCGCGGTGGATGTGCGAGTCGACCACACGGTGGCCGAAACGCTCGGCGACCTGGTCTGGCGTTTCCTGGCTACCGGCACGGCGGTCCGCGGAGCGGGTCCGACCCGTGCGCGGGTCCCGTTCACGGCGGCGTTGTCCGCGGCCGAGACCGCGGCAGCACTGCGCGCCGGGTGGGTGCCGGTCGGGTACCTGGCCTGTCCGGTGATGGCTGTGCGCTGGGTCGAACCCGAGTCGCGGCGCCAGGAGCGGACGTTGTCGGCGAACGGTGAGGTCACCGCGTTCACCCACACGGTGACGGAGTGCCGCAGACAGGCCGGCGCCGACTTCGCTCGGGTAGCCCGTGGACGTGGGGCCGATGGCGCCGTGATGAAGAGCATGAGCATGGAGGTGGGTCCGGCGGTCGACCTCGCGGAAGTCAACGTGCTCGTCATCGGGACGGCCGTCGCCCAGTTCCGAGCACCCGAAGCCACCGCGCCGCTGACGGTCCTGTCTCTCGGAGCCCGCTGATGACCGATACGGCGGCCCCGTCGCAAGCGGCAATCGCCCGGCTGAACGAATCACGTGACACCGCACAGCGGCCGTTGTTCACCTCAGATCTGTCGGTGAGCGAGTTCCTGCTGGTGCGCGAGGCCGGGTTCCGCCCCATCGGTCTTGTCCTCGGTTCGAGCATTTACCACGTCGGACTGCAACGGCGGAAGTGGGCGGCGAACCAGGAACTCACCACGCTGTCGCAAGCGATGTACCACGCCCGTGAACTGGCGATGACCCGCATGGAAGCCGAGGCGGACGCGCTCGAGGCCGACGGGATCGTTGGCGTGCGGCTGCAGATCGAGTTCAAGACGTTCGGTAAGCACTTGGCCGAGTTCATCGCGATCGGAACCGCGGTGAAGGCCGAGACCGCCCCGGCAACGGGCGGAACGTGGCGCAACAAGCACGACGCTCCCTTCTCCTCAGATCTGTCCGGCCAGGACTTCTGGACGCTCATGCAGGCCGGCTACGCCCCGCTCGGCATGGTGATGGGCACCTGCGTGTACCACGTCGCGCACCGCACCGCCCTGCAGGCGGCCGGCATGTACGGCACGAACACCGAAGTGCCTTTGTTCACCCAAGCCCTCTACGACGCACGCGAGCTGGCGATGGCCCGGATGCAGCACGAAGCCGAATCGCTGGACGCGGAGGGCATCGTCGGCGTCCGTCTGGATAATTTCGCCCACATCTGGGAGAGCCACACGACTGAGTTCTTCGCGATCGGCACCGCCGTACGTCCCCTACGCGCCGACCACACGATCGCGAAGCCGACGATCGTCCTTCCCCTCGACGACCGGCGATGAGCACTCCTGCAGAGTCGCCCACACCCCTCGGCAACCTGGTCGCCGCCCATTTCCAGCGCGTCGAGGTCGTGCTACTCGGCCGCATTCTGGCCACCACCCTGGCCGGCGCCCTGCCCGCCTCGATGCTCGGCATCGAGCTACGGCGCACTCTCACAGACCGGGTCACCGGGCGAGAAGGCGACGTCATCGGCGTCAGCATCCACGCCGCCGGCGAGACTCTGACGTTCCGAGCACCCGCAATCGGCGAAGTCGAGGCGAGCGTGGCGCACACGGTGCGCGGCGTCACCCTCTCTCGCCGAACCGTCACGGTCGTCGACTGGCTCGATCATCTTGCCGGCATCCTCAACAAGCTCGCCGCCGAGGACGAAGCAGCTCGACTGGCACTGGAACGCGCACTGCGATGACGGCGGACCACCCGGACGTCAGGTCGCGAGCTGACCGATGCGGATCATGTTGCCGAAGGGATCGCGGATGGCGAAGTCCGTGCCGTAGGGCTGTTCCGTCAACTCCTGCGTGAACTCGACGCCGGCCTGTTCCATCTTCGCGAAGGCGCCCTTGACGTCGCCGGTGGTGAACGCGAGCCAGCCGCCGCCGGCGCCCTTCGTGACGAGGTCGCGGATCTGCTCGGCGGTCGCGTCGTCGTGCGCCGGCATGCCGGGCTTTTCCAGGACGATCGCGTGATCGGTGTCCGGGACGCGCACGGTGAGCCAGCGCATCGGGCCGAACCAGACGTCGTCGACGACTTCGAGACCGAGGACATCGGTGTAGAACGTGAGCGCCTCGTCCTGGTCGAGGACGAAGATGGACGAGAGGTTGTTGCAGGTGAGCACGAGTACTCCTCGGTAGGGAAACCGCGTCCGGTGGAGCGCGTGCGGACAACGCTACGAAGCACAGGGCCAGGATGCTTATCCGAAATTGCGCGATCCGAGTTCCGGTCACGGAGAATGCCCAGGTGGCCAGCCGAGCGGAGGACATCAACCGGCTCCTGCTGCGGGCGCGTAACGCGATGGACCGCCGTTACATGGAGCCGCTGGATCTGGATCACCTGGCCGGGCTCGCCCACATGGCTCGGTCACACTTCGTCCGGGAGTTCCGGCGCGTGTTCGGCGAGACGCCGTACCGCTACCTCCAGCGCCGCCGTGTCGAACGGGCGATGTTCCTGCTGCGCCACCGCGCAGACTCCGTCACCGACATCTGCATGGCCGTCGGTTTCACCAGCCTCGGGTCGTTCAGCCGCATGTTCAGCGCAATCGTGGGACAGTCGCCGAGCGACTATCGTGCGACGGCGCGGGACGAGGGCGCACCGGCGGCACCGACCTATTTCGTGATGCGATGGACTAGACCCGCCGGTGCCCGTCGCGAGTGACGGATGATCGGGACGACGAGATGGGGACACAGCTATGACATCGTGGCCGGGCGGGATCAGCGTCATCACGCTGTTCGTCGACGATCTCGAGGAGACGTCGCGGTTCTACCAGGCGGTGTTCGGGCTCACGGTGCTGTTCGAGGACCCAGACTCGGCGGTGTTCCAGTTCGGAAACATCATGATCAACCTGCTGCGGCGCGAGGCGGCGCACGACCTCATCGCCCCCGCGCCGGTCGCGAGCCGCGCGGCCGGATCCCGCCTGCAGCTGACCATCAATGTCGAGGACGTCGACGCCACATGCGCAGAGCTCGCCACGCGGGGCGTCCGACTGATCAACGGCCCGATGGACCGCCCGTGGGGCGTCCGCACGGCCAGCTTCGCCGATCCCGCCGGCCACCTCTGGGAGATCGCGCACCAGCTCCCTCCGCCCGCGCCACGGTGACGGACGCGCTCGCCACCGGGTGACCCGAGCGACGATATTGATCGACTGCGTGCGGATGGTCGCGGTGGTGCTGCGCCAGGGCCCGTTGATCGGATCAGCCAGCGAAGTCATTACGATCATGCCCGTCACCCCGGCTGAGCCTGCTTCCACCTACACTGCGACCTCTATGGACGCCACCAAGGTCTTGATCACGGGCGGCGCTGGATTTATCGGGAGCACGATAGCGAGCGCCTGCGCTGACGCGGATATGCAGCCGATCCTCGTAGACAACCTGAGCCGAGGCACGCGCGCGTTCGTTCGTGACTTCGAGTTTCACGAGGTCGACTGCGGCGACCGGGACGCGATGAGCCGCATTCTCGATGCTCATCCGGACCTCTACGCAGTGATCCACTGCGCCGCGCTCATCAACGTTCCCGAGTCGGTGGCTATGCCCGGTGAGTACTACGAGAACAACGTCGCCAAGCTGATCACGTTGGCCTCCCTACTACGGGGACGCGGAACGCGATTCGTGTTCAGCTCGTCGGCATCCATTTACGTTCCCGGATCCGATTTCGCGGTGGACGAGAATTCCTCCATCGGCGCTGGCAGTCCCTACGCCCGTACCAAGGTCGTCGGCGAATGGCTCTTGGGCGATCTCGCGGAAGCCGGAGCGCTCAAGGTGGTTTCACTACGCTACTTCAACCCCATCGGCGCCGATCCACAGCTACGTACTGGGCTTGCGGACCCGGCGCCGACCCACGCGATGGGCAAGCTCGTCGAAGCTCGCGCGCACGGCCGGCCGTTCACGATCACCGGCACGGATTACCCCACGCGCGACGGCACGGGCATTCGCGACTACATCCATGTGTGGGATCTCGCCCGAGCGCACGTTGCGGCCCTTGCGCATTTCGATCAGGTGGTGGACGAGCCCACCGGCTTCCGGGCGATCAACCTGGGCACCGGCTCGGGCACCACGGTGCGCGAGTTGGTGGACGCATTCCGCGAGGTGGTTCCCGACTCCCTCGCACCGGTGGAGGCGCCGCGCCGGTCGGGGGACGCCGTCGGATGCTTCACCCGCAGCGATCTCGCCGCGACCCTCCTCGGCTGGGAGCCACAGCTCACCTTGGCCGACGGAATATCCGGCTCATTGGCGTGGGCCGAGATTCGCGAAGAACGAGTGGTTGCCGGCCGGTGACGTCCGCAGCGACACCAGGGCGACGCAGGCCTCGTGCCGCCGCTCAGACGGGCCAGGCCTCGAGGCGCCAAGGGGCGTCCTAGAATCCATTCGTAAACGCGCTGAGGAGGAAGTGTTCCCGGGCGCGCGACGCCAGCGCGGGCCTGGGCAGAGTCACGATACCCGGGCGCCCGAGCGGGCCGCCCCCGAGAAGGCGGCCCGCCGTCACCATCACTCAGTCGCGGGGTGCGCTCAGCCCAGCGTCAGCGCGGTGTCGTCGATGAAGAACGACGTCGGGACCGACGAGTCCTCCGTTCCAGTCCACTTCAGCGCGACGGTCTGTCCCGCGTACGAGGTCAGCGTGACCGTGCGCTGGACGTAACCGCTGCCCTGGTTGACGTTCGAGTACGACTGGACCGACGTGCCGTTGGCGGTGAGGGTCAGCCGGTCGTACGCCCTGGCCGTGCTCTCGGAGCTGTTGACATACAGGTAGTACGTCAGCGTGGCCTTGCAGCCGGCCGGGATCGTGACCGACTGGCCGAGCGTGTCGGTGTGCGTCGTGCCGTAGCCGTTCAGCCACGCGTAGCCGGCGCCGGCGTGCGAGTGCGAGCCGTCGGTGTTGATCACACCGCTGGTCTGTGACCAGTTAGCCGAACCGGATTCGAAGCCCGGATTGAGCAGCTTCTGGCCGGTGCAGCTGCCGCCGCCGCCCGTGCCCGAGATCGTCCAGCTGAACGTCGCGGTGCCCGACGCGCCGGTGGCGTCCTGGGCCGTGACCGTGGTCGAGAACGTGCCGGCCGCGGACGGTGTGCCGGAGATCAGTCCGGACGTCGAGTTGATCGACAGTCCGGTCGGCAGACCGCTCGCACTGTAGGTCAGTGCGGCGCGGGCCGAGTCGGAGGCGCTGATCTGCAGGCTCCTGGCCGTGCCGACCGTGCCGGTCTGGCTACCCGGGTTGGTGACCGTCACCGTGTTGGCCGGGGGAGTGCCGCCGGGAGCGAAGGCCGCGGTGCCGTTGGGCGTGCCGACGCCGGTCGGGCCGTCCCAGCCTGCGCCGCCTGTGCACAGCGCCGACGGCGAGCAGCTGCCGTTCGAGCCGCTCGTCACGTCGAACAGGTTGCCGGCGTGGGCGTAGGGCAAGGACGCAGGCTTGGTCGACGTGCCCGGGGTGCCCGCGAGGGCGTAGGTCGACGCGATGATCGGCGCGGCCGCCGATGTGCCGCCGTACACGGCCCAGCCGCTGCCCCCATAGGTCTGGTAGACCGCGACGCCGGTCTTCGGGTCCGCGACGGCCGAGACGTCGGCGGTTGCGCGCTTGCTGCAGGCCGAGATGCCGCTCTGGAACGCCGGCTTGGCCACGGTGGCCGAGCAGCCCGAGCCGGCACCGCTCCACGCGGACTCGGTGTAGCCGCGGCTGTTGCCGGCGGTGTTCAGCGACGTGCCGCCGACGGCAACGACGTTCGCGGACGTGGCCGGGTAGATCACGCCGGCGCTGTAGCCACTGTCGCCGGTGGACGCGGTGTAGACCACGCCTGGCGCGTTGAAGTACTGCGAGTCGGACGCCGGTTCGGAGCCGTCCTCGGGGCCGCCGAAGCTCATGGACACGAACTTCGCGCCGAGGTCGGTGGCCTTCTTCGCGGCGATGAACAGGTTGTTGGACGGGTCGTTCGCCTCGATCAGCGTGATGCCGCAGTTCGGGCAGACGGCTGAGGCCATGTCCAGGTCGAGCGAGATCTCACCCGCCCAGCCGGTGTCGCCCTTGGGCAGGGGGCTGGTGGCACCGTTCTGGTTGAGTTTCTGGAAGCAGCCGTTGGCGCTCGTGCAGGCCGGCAGGCCGAACTGAGATCGGTAGGACGCGAGGTCGGACGCGGCGTTCGGGTCGTCATAGGCGTCGACGATGAATACCCGCTGCCCGTTGCCCGCGGTGGCGGACGGTAGCTTGTAGGCCGACTGCAGACTGGACGGGCCGTACCCGCTCGGCGTCGCCTGGGGGTTGATCTGGGCTTTCGGCTTGAAGCCAAGATCGCTGCGGCGCTCCGCGAAGCAGGTGTATTGCCCGGGCGAGACGTGCTGGGTGCAGCTGTTCACGGTCTTCACGCTTGCTGGGACCGAACTGGCTGGGGTCGCCAGCGCAGTCGTCGACAGAGCGATCGCGACCGCGGTGCCGCTGACGAGGACGGATAGTCCGCGCAGACCAACGTTCACGGTGCCTCCTGGATGGGTGGCTCATCCGGTTATGAGCCTGGGCGAACGATAAGAGTAGCTGTGCGCGGTGGGCGGTGCGGCCTGTGTCAGCTTCTGGCCTGGCAGGAACACGCCGGTTGGCTACTGTCGGTGACGTGCCAGCAGATAGCGACCTCGGCCCCGGTTTCGACGTGGGTTTGACCCACGTCGACGAGTACGGCGCGGCGCGGATGGTCGACGTCTCGGCCAAGGACGTCACGGTCCGCACCGCCACTGCGACCGCGCGCTTCGAGACCACGCCCGCTGTGATCGAGCTGCTGCGCCGCGACGGGCTGCCGAAGGGCGACGCCCTCGCCGTCGCGCGGATCGCGGGGATCGCCGGGGCGAAGCGCACTCCAGATCTCGTGCCGCTGTGTCACCCGGTTGCCTTGCACGGCGTGACCGTCGACCTGCACGTCGGCGACTCGTTCGTGGACGTCACTGCCACGACGCGTACGGCCGATCGCACCGGTGTCGAGATGGAGGCGCTGACCTCCGTCGTCGTCGCCGGTCTCGCGCTCTACGACATGGTGAAGGCGGTCGATCGCTCAGCGCGGTTGACCGACGTGCGGTTGCTGGCCAAGGCCGGCGGCCGAACGGGCGAGTGGACGGCGGACGGAGCAGCGCCCCGATGAAGACAGCAGTCATCACGTGTTCGAACCGGTCGGCGGCCGGCGAACGGCCCGACGAGAGCGGCGAGCTGCTGGCGGACGCCCTCGCTGAGCGCGGGCACGAGGTTGTGCTGCGCCGGGTCGTGCCCGACGACGTCGTCCTTATCCGGGCGGCCGTGAGCGATGCTCTCCGTATGGGTGCCCGGGTGGTACTGACCACCGGAGGAACCGGCCTCACCCCGACCGACGTGACGCCCGAGGCCGTCGAGCCGATGCTGGACAAGCAGGTGCCGGGCATCGCCGAGTCGCTGCGGATGGTCTCGCGGGCGACGGTGCCGACCTCGGTGCTCTCGCGGGGGGTGGCCGGCACGATCGGGGCGACGCTGGTCGTCACGTTGCCCGGCTCGCCGGGTGGTGTCCAGGACGGGATGACGGTCCTGGGTCCGCTGCTCGACCACGCGGTCGACCAGCTCGGCGGTGGCGACCACCGACCCGGCGGGGGAGTGGAGCAGGTATGACTGAATATTCGATGGAGAAGGCGGCGCGGGCGGTGATGAACGAGGCGGTGCTGCCCGACGTATCGCCGGGCAGCGCCGTGGACCCGGTCGTCCGACTCGTCAGCGTCATCGATTCACCTATCGAGGCGAAGGTTCACGAAGCTGCCGTCGAGCATCCGCAGGCCGGCGGACGCGTCGTCTTCTGCGGTGTCGTTCGTGATCACGACGAGGGCCGCGCCGTGCTCGAACTGGAGTATTCAGGGCACCCCAGCGCCGAGGACGTGCTAGCCGAAATCGCGGCGGAGTTCGCCCGGGAACCCGATGTTCTGGCCCTTGCGGTGAGTCATCGCGTCGGGTGCCTCGCGGTCGGCGACGTCGCCATCGTGGCCGCGGTCGCGACCGCGCATCGCCGCGAGGCGTTCGACATCTGCGCGCGACTGGTCGACGAGGTCAAGCATCGCTTGCCGATCTGGAAGCGCCAGGTGTTCCCCGACGGCACCGACGAATGGGTGCACTGCCCGTAGCCGCGATCTCGGTGCTCAGGGCGACGGCGGCTCGCGATCGAGCGCATTTTCAATCTTGGACGAGACGGCTGAGATCTTGTCCGCGTACTTGCCGCCGGTGGCCTTGTCGATCTTCTCCGCGGCAGCGCTGACCCCCTGCGCCGCGAGCTCTGCCGCTCTGTCGACGTACGGTCCGGCCTTCTCGGCGAGATCGCCGGCGACCTCCTTGGCCCGGTCGATCGCCGGTCCGGCGGCCTTCGACGCCTGCTCGGCGGCTTCGCGGGCCCGGTCGATAGCGGGGCCGACGGCCTGCGACGCCTGGCCGGCGACGTCCTTCGCCTTGTCGGTGATCTCGGTGATCTTGTCGCTTGGCTTGCTCGGTTCGGCCATGCTGTTCGCCTCCGGTTGCGGTGCCTCGGATCGTCTTGCCCGACAACACGTACCTGACCGGAGCAGACTTGTCACATGGACGACGACGACGCGCACCGATCGCGGGACGGGCGCCACCCCCGAGCCGCCCCGCAGCGCGACGACGAGCCCGTGCTGCCCTCGACCTCGCGCGACGAGTCCGACGTCGGCTGGGGTGACCTGCCCGGGCGCCGGGACGAGGACTGGTACCGGCGCGAACGGCCGCCCCATCACGAATAATGGGGCTCAACGGACTGTCCCGCTGATATCGCGGTCTCACGCCCGTTGAGCAAGGCTCTGGACGCCCTACGGGCGCGGCCGGGATCCGGGCAGACCACCCCGACCTTCCTGACTCACCTGGCCGGGCTGACGCGCCAGCAGATCGCGGATCTGCTCCAACAGTTGGATGTCCTCAGACTTCGGTGTTGGATCGGGCTCGCCCTTGGCTGTGCGCAGCGCCCGTCGCTCGTTGATCCTGTTCATCGGGATGACCAGCGCGAAGTAGACGACGGCCGCGGTCGCCAGGAAGACGATCACGGAGTTGATTACCACGGACAGGCTGATGAACGTGGGTTGCTTCAGGACGCCGCCGCGAATGGAGAATCCGAATCCGCTGACCTTGGAGCCAGGGAGCGCGCTGATCAGCGGCGTGATGATTGCCCCCACGAAGTCCTGGACGAGCTTGGCGAACGCGGCGCCGATGACGAACGCGACCGCCAGTTCGATGAGGTTGCCCCGCATGATGAAGTCTTTGAAGCCCTTGAGCATGTGATGCCTCCGGTGTGTGGTCCCCCTAGCCGGCGAATGTCATCCCCGGCGAGAGAAGATGCTAGGGGTCATCGGCGATCACTGTGAACAAGTGGGACGTTTGGAGAGTGGCGACTCGCACGGCGACAGAACGCTGCACGGCCAGGACGAGGGACGTGCCGGCACCCGCCACGGTCGAATCGCCGGCGCCGTCCGGCTCGAAGACGGCGAGCACCCGCGCACCGGCAGCCACCGTCTGCGCCGGAGGGTCGCGCTGCGCCGATCCCTGCGATGACTCCTGCGACCCGGCCGGGTCGGGGCGCGGTACCGCGATCAGCTCTACCCGATCACCCGCGTGGACCAGCCGGCCGATGTCGGTCTCGAGGGTGATCGAGGTGGCGACGATCCCGCTCCCCAGACCGTCGGTGAGGCCCGAACCGAGCAGTCGGCGGGCTGTGATCGGCTCGAGCGCGGCCATCGGCCCGGCGAGTCGACGCCCGACCAGGCGTCTCGGATCGGTTGCTGCGCCGCCCGGAACCAGTGCGGCAGGCCAGCGCGCTGCCTGCAAATCGCCATGCACGAGTAACCGGCCGGCGGGCAGCGGCCGTGCGGCCACGACGACCGCGACGGTGCTGGCCCGGTCGGCTGCCACCGGCGTCCGCGATGCGTCGACAGCGCTGATCGCCGCCAGCAGCAGGCAGGCGGCGACAGTGGCAATCCGCGGCCAGCGACCGACGCGGGCCGCCGCGCGGAGAAGACGTGAAGACACGCGTCCACGCTAGGAAGCCAGCCGCGATTGCGGGCGGTGAAGCGAGAAGCTGTGGACGACGACCCCGGCTGTGGACGGACGGGGACAGGCAGGGAAAGCGACCGGTCAGGTCGAGGACGTAGCGGCCTTGCTCGACGACCCGGTCGTACTCGACGACTTCGCGGATGAACTGGTTGACGAGCTGGACGAATTCGACGACTCCCGCGACGACGAGCCCTGGCGGCCCGGCGACTGCTTCGACGATGAATCCTTGCCGCCGGCCGACTCCGTCGGCGACGAGCCGTTGCCGCCCGCGGAGTCCTTCGACGACGAGGAGCCGGAGCCCTTGCCCGACGAAGAATCCTGGCCCGCCGAACCGTCCTTGGCCGACGTCTTGGCCGGCGAGTCGTCCGACGACCCGGACGCGTCTGAGCCCTTGACCTCGGAACGGCTGTCGTTGCGGTAGAACCCGGAACCCTTGAATACGACGCCGACCGAGCCGTAGACCTTGCGCACCGGGCTGCCGCAGACCGGGCAGTCGGACGCCGACGGGTCGGTGAACGACTGCACGAGTTCGAAACGATCGCCGCACTCGGCGTTCGTGCAGGCGTACTGGTACGTAGGCATGGCGTTTCCTTCGACGAACCCGAAAGTCTGACGGCCCGGCGCCGTACTGGCACTCATAGGCTACGACTGCTAACCGATCGTGCCGACGGCGGTATTCCGCGGCGGCCGATCACCGTCCCACAACGGTCCAACCGGACGGTTGGACGACGTCGGTGACCGGCCGGTCCCATGGCTGTGCCGGCAGGGTGTCGACCAGTTCGCCATCGAACAGCAGCGCGACGAGCGGCGCCCCCGGCGCGCAGCGGGCCAACGCCCGGTCGTAGGACCCCCCGCCGCGCCCGAGCCGGGTGCCGTCCGACGCGACGGCCAGTGCCGGCACCAAGACCGCCGAAGCCGCAGCCACCGCGGCAGGACCGAGCGACTCCCGCGGCCAGGCATCCCAGCACGCCCACTCCAGATCACGATCGGGGAGCGTGACGGGCACCAGCACCCGCGCGCCGAGCCCTGCTAGCGCGTCGAGCAATTCCACCGAGCCCGGCTCGCTCGGCAACGGCTCGTACGCCGCCACGCACGGCCAACTCGAGGAGACGGTGAGCACTGCGGCCCGGACCGCGGCCCGCGCGGCCGCCAGCTCCGAGGTGGACCGTCGCCGTCGGATCGCGCCGAACTCGCGGCGCAGTCGCTGCTTCTCGGCTGCGGTCACATCATCGTGCATCCCTCGATTGTGGCCCGGATACGCTCGGACGATGCCCAGTCCTCGCGTCCGCAAGGCGCTCATTCCCGCCGCGGGCCGTGGGACCCGGTTCCTGCCGCTCACCAAAGCCGTCCCGAAGGAACTCGCCCCGATCATCACCACACCAGCCCTGGAACTCGTGGTCAGCGAGGCCGCCGGCAACGGCATCGCCGAGGTGCTGCTGGTCGTCAGCCCTGGCAAGGGTGCGATCGCCGACTACTTCAGCCCGGCTCCGGAGCTCGAAGCCGCGCTGGAGAAGAAGGGCGACGACGAGGGGCTCGCGAGCGTTCGCCGTCCGACCGAACTCGCCACGATCTCCTACGTCGACCAGACCGACCCGAAGGGCCTTGGGCACGCGGTCGGCTTCGGCGTCGAGTTCGCCGCCGGCGAGCCGATCGCGGTCCTGCTGCCCGACGACCTCATCGACGAACGCGACGACCTGCTCGGCGCCATGCTCGACGTCTACGACGAGCACGGTGGCGTCGTTCTCGGGCTCATCGACGTCGGCCCGGTCGAGATCGGCAAGTACGGCTGCGTCGTCCCGGCGGAGGGAAGCGACCCGAGCGGCGCCGTCGTGGCCGTCAGCGATCTTGTCGAGAAGCCCACGCCCGAGGACGCGCCGAGCACGCTGGCAATTATCGGCCGCTACGTCCTGCCGCCGGAGATCTTCGATGCCCTGGACGTCACGTCACCCGGGGCGGGCGGCGAGATCCAGCTGACCGACGCGATGAAGATCCTGTGCAAGAACGGGACACCCGTGCACGGCGTCGTCTTCCGCGGGCGCCGCTACGACACCGGCGACCGCTTCGAGTACGTGAAGGCCGTCGTTCAGCTCGCGGCCCGACACCGCGACATGGGCGCGGATTTTCGGGCATGGTTACGGGAGTATGAGCCGCAGGACGACTAGTCGAAGATCGAGGAGACCCCAACCGTGGCTGACCAGGCTCGCCTGCGCACGGTCGATGAACACCTGGCCCTCGTGCTCGACGGCATCGGCTCCATCGATCCCATCGAGCTGACGCTGCTCGACTCGCAGGGCCTACTGCTGGCCGAGAACGTCCGGACCGAGTTCCCGCTGCCCAGTTTCGACAATTCCGCGATGGACGGCTACGCCGTGCGGGCCATCGACACCCGTGACGCGAGCGCCGGCGAACCCACCCGACTGCAGGTCGTCGGGGACATTGCGGCGGGCGCCAAGACGCGGTCGGGCATGGGGCCCGGGCTGGCGATGCGGATCATGACCGGCGCTCCGATCCCGGCCGGCGCCGACGCCGTAATCCCGCTCGAGGACACCGATCGCGGCGTCGCCCGCGTCGCGCTCAACCGACCTGTCCAAACCGGGGAGTACCTGCGTCGAGCGGGAGAGGACCTCGCCGCCGGTGCGCCCGCGCTCGGTGCGGGCGCCGCGCTCGGCCCGCAGCAGTTGGCGCTGCTCGCCGCTCTCGGCCGCGACCGCGTCACCGTTCGTCCGCGGCCGCGCGTGACCATCCTGTCGACGGGCAACGAGTTGATCGAGGTCGGTCACACTCCGGCGTTCGGCGAGGTCATCGATTCGAACTCGTACATGATCGCCGCGGCGGCCAAGGACGCCGGTGCGGACGCTCGGCGCATCGGCATCGTCGGCGACGATCACGCCAAGCTGCTCGACACCCTCGAGAGCCAGTTGCTGCGCGCCGACATTCTGGTGACGAGCGGCGGCGTGAGCATGGGGGCGTACGACGTCGTCAAGGAGGCGTTGAGCGATCTCGGCACCGTCGAGTTCGTCCAGGTCGCAATGCAGCCGGGCAAGCCACAGGGCTTCGGACACCTCGGCAACAAGATCCCGATCTTTTGCCTGCCCGGCAACCCGGTGAGCAGCCTGGTGTCCTTCGAGGCGTTCGTACGTCCGGCGATCCGCAAGATGCTCGGCAAGCGCAGCCTCCAGCGTGCCACGGTCCAGGCCACCGCACTCGAGAGCGCGACGAGCCCGCACGGCGTGCGGCAGTATCGGCGTGGCGTGCTGCACCGCGAGGTGGCCGGCGGGTACAGCGTCTCCCTCATCGGAGGACCGGGATCGCATCTGTTGGCGTCGCTCGCGCTGTCGAACTGTCTCGTCGTGATCGACGAGGACGTCACCGAAGTGAGCGCCGGGTCGCAGGCGACGGTCATGCCGCTGCTGCTGTCGAACCGATGACCACGGCCTGACCGACGGCGACGCGTGGCTCATAGCGTGGCTCATTGGACGGCTCATCGCGTGGCTAGGACATGTCGTGCCTAAGACGCCGGGTTGGCCGGCGCGACCGTCGGTGGGCCCGATCGAGCTCCGACCGCCACGCCTGCGTGATGCCCGGGCCTGGAGCGAGATCAGGCTGCGCAACGAGCAATGGCTGGCGCCCTGGGAGCCGACGTCACCTCACTCGTGGGACGAGCGCAACGCGGCCGGGTCGTGGCCGGCGCTGCACTCGGCGCTGCGCTCGGCTGCCCGGCGGGGCACGATGCTGCCGTTCATGATCAGCTATGGCGGGCGTCTCGTCGGCCAGGTCAACGTCTCCAACGTGGTGCACGGCGCGCTGCGGTCCTGCTCGGTCGGGTACTGGGTGGACGAGGCGGTGGCCGGACGCAACGTCACACCGGCTGCCGTCGCGCTCGTCGTCGACCACTGCTTCGGGACGGTCGGGTTACACCGGGTGGAGATAGACATCCGGCCGGAGAACAAGGCGAGCTTGCGAGTCGTCGAAAAGCTGGGGCTCCGGCGCGAGGGGTACTACGAGCGATTCCTCGACATCGACGGCGAGTGGCGTGACCACTCGGCGTTCGCGATCACCTACGAAGAGCTCAACGGCCGCAGTCTCGTATCCCGCCTGGCGCACCTGCCGCCGGAGCCGTCCTGGCGGTCGTCCCGGTGACAACGCACCTCTTCTCAACCTCAACTTGAGGTTCTTGGTCGACACGCCGTCGCACCTTCCGGGCCTGGACCGTTGCGCTCACTAGCTTGAGTCCCAGTCGTGTTACTGGTGTGACTGGAGGTGCGGAATGCCGTCCCCGTTTATGACGGTGGTCATCCTCACCGTCCTGTGGTTGATCGTGGTGGTGCCGATGGTGCTGCGCCGCAACGACGAGAAGAAGCGCGAACGCTCGGTGGCCGAATGGGGCCAGGGCATGCGCGCGCTCGGTCGGCGGGCCGGTACTGCCAACGACGCGGGCGGCACGGAGGTCTTCGTGCCGCGCAGGTCGCGCCCCACTGCTGCCGTTGTTGCCCCACTCGCTGCCCCGGCCCGCCGGCCCGTGCCCGCCGCCCAGGAGGCGCTGATGTACCCGCCAGACCGAACCGAACTGTCCGAGGCGCGCGCCGACATGCTCGCGCGTCGACGCCGCTCACTGGTGATTCTGCTCGGTGGCAGCGTCGTCTTCGGGCTAGCGGCGCTGGGGCTGGGCGGAACGATGTGGCTGCTCGCTACGCCCTTCCTGCTCGGGCTCGCCGGCTACCTCCTGTTCCTGCGTAACCAGGCACTGCGCGATCGCTCCCGTCGGGAGAACCGTCAGCTACGCGCTGCCTCGCGACGTCCGGTGGGCTACGACGCGACCGAGGAGTCCCCCCGCTTTGAGGGCGCGCCGGAATCCGTCGTCCGGATCGACGACGACGACATCGAACTGCACAGCATGGACACCATCGACCTCACCGGGCTCTACAACGAAGAGGCCGCCGCCGAGGCCATGCAGCGCCGGGCAAGCTGACCGCTGTCCCCTGCTAGTCTGAACGACGGTTCGAAAGACCTTGTCTAGGTCGGGCGGATCACCTGGGGCTGTGGCGCAGTCTGGTAGCGCACCTCGTTCGCATCGAGGGGGTCAGGAGTTCGAATCTCCTCAGCTCCACCGATGGTCCAGTGTTTGTCGGGCCTCCGTGGGTCCCGGTGCATTTCCATGATCATTAGATCCTCATTTGCCCCCCCGTTATGTCACGCAACGGCGAGAATCCCTTGGATGGGGGCTTGTTACCCGACACGACTCGAAGTCA
>JBPCOE010000016.1:0-29280 GCA_051000605.1 Jatrophihabitans sp. | reverse complement strand
ATCACCCGTCAGGCCATCCGCCGCGGCACCTTCACCTCGGTCAAGGACCTCATCGCCGCGATCGAGACATACATCGACGCCTGGAACGAACGCTGCCAACCATTCATCTGGACCAAGACCGCCGACGAAATCCTCACCAAAGCGACCGGCGGTCAAAGATCATCGTTCACGCGACACTAGTAGACGGGCATGGGCTCATCGGCGGTGCACGCGTCGACGAGGTCGGCGATGTCAGCGACGTCCTCGAGGTCGTGGACGAGCTTGGCGATCTGGCGGGCCTGCGCGTTCGGGACGCATCGGCTCGCGGTCGACAGGAACTTGGCTAGCACCTCGTCGTCGGGCATCGGGTCCTGGGAGGTTCCGTGGCTGTCGAGGACGACTCGGCGCAGGGCACGGCCGTCGCGCAGGTGCAGCGCGACTTCGCCCGGGAAGTGGGCGGGGAAGTCTGCCCCCGGGTCAGGTGCGCAGGTCACTTTGGCGGCCATGGCCAGCGTGGTGGGTTCGTCCAGCGGTTGGTCGTAGAAGGTAGCGAGGTTGATCTTGCGGCCGACGAGTGAGCTGGCCACGACGTATTGGACGCTGAACAGCGCGTCGTAGATCGTGGTGGGCGCGATCTTGCGTTCGTGGGGTTCGGTGACGAGCGGGATCAGCGCAGCGGCGGTCGGACATTCGATGCGTTCGACGTCCTCCGGTGCGAGACGGTCGGTGCCGAGTTCGGCGAGTAGGCCGATGGCGGCGTCGGCGAAGGCGTGGGTGAAGTGGCAGCACGGATACGGTTTCAGGGCGATGTCCGCGGTCATCCAGCGGCTGCCGAGAGTGTCCAGGCCGAGGTTGTCGGCGGTGACCGTTTCACCGAGGTGGCTCATGTAGAGCCCGCCGGCGCCTTCGAACACGGTGGCCGGGCCGCGGAAGCCGGCTTCGGCCAGGGTGGCGGCAACAATGCCGGAGTGTGCGGCCCAACCGGGGTGCATTCGTTTGAGCCAGGATTCGTGCAGTTCGAGGATGCCGGCGGCCTGGCTGCCGCACAGGCCTAACGCGCTCGTCAGCGTGGCGGCGGAGTCGCCGCGGATCTTGGCTGTGACGCACGCGGCGGCGAAGGTGCCCGCGATGCCGGTGGGGTGGAAGCCGCGGGCGTGGAACTTGCCGGCGCCAGCGGCGGCGAGCCGGCAGCCGACTTCCAGGCCGGCGATGTAGGCGAGCAGCACGGCCTCGCCGCTGGCGTGCTCGGCCTCCCCCACCGCGAGCGCGGCTGCCAGCGCCGGAGCGCTCGCGTGGTAGATCGCGCCGATGTGTGTGTCGTCGAAATCCAGGCCGTGAATGAGGGTGCCGTTGACCAGCGCAGCCGAGGCCGCCGGCAACGGGGTGCCGAAGCCGAGCACCCGGCTCTCGGTACCTTCCCCGAGCCGGGCGCCGGCCTGGTGCACCGCGTGGCCGTAGTCCATGCCGGTCGATGCGAGGGCGAGACCGAGTGCGTCAAGCAGGTGCGCCTTGGCGACCGCGCGCACATGATCGGGGACGTCGCTCCATTGCAGGGCGACGACGGTCGATGCGAGTTGGGCAGCCAGGGCTGGTGTCGTGCTGTGTCCAGTGGCGGTCATCGGGGCAGTTCCTTCGTCGGGATGGGCATGGGTGATCGGGGCTGGAAGGGTCAGGTAGTGCTCAGTGCGCTCACGGCGTCGGCGAGCTGGCGAAGGTCTTCGGCGTAGTCCGGCAGCGCCGGGCCGCCTGCGGGTACGCCGCTGAGCATCAGTCCGAGCGAGACGGTGCCCTCGGTGTCGAACACCGGCGCCCAGAGACTCACGGCGTCGCGGTGCGGCCCGCCGATCGAGTCGGGACGGTCCGTCGGAGCCACGAAGTCCATCGGGTCGAGGTCTAGGCCGCCGATTGCGGTCCGCTCCTGGTCGGTGGGTTCGACACCCGGACGGGACCTGCTGTTGATCAACGTCTCGATCTCGGTCTGCACGCTGGCCAGGCCCAGGCAGTTGCGACCCATTCGGATCAGCTCCAGCGCCAGCTGGTAGCGGGCACGCAAGATCGGCGTTTGGATGCCGGCGAGCCAGCGGTCGACGAGTGCCGGCGCGGCGAAGGCCATCCACCAGATGCCGACAGGTGCGGTGACCGGCAGGCGTTGCCCGATGACGGTGGCCAGCACGCGTGCGTCATCGGGCGCGCCGGCGCTGGCCAGCATCGTCAGTTCGTTGCCGTCGCAATGTGCAGCGGCGACCTGGGCACCGATGCGTTGGGCGAGTGTCTCCATCAGCGGGCGGGCCTGGTCGACGAGTTGCGGCTGGGCGGCGAAGCGGGTGTCTCGGATTGCCAACGAGTGCGGCGAGAATCGGCCGTAGCCGCCTTGGAAGAACAGCAGCGGCAGGGTGGGTCGTTCGATGTGCAGGTCCCGGACGCGACCGATGACGATCAGGTGGTCACCGGCTTCGTGGACGGTGTCCAGGTCGCAGTCGACCCAGGCGACGGCGCCGTCGAGGATCGGCGCGCCGGAACTGGCCGGTCGCCAGCTCAGGCCCGCGAACTTGTCCGACGCCCGGGAGGCGAACGTCCGGCAGACCGGTTCCTGGTCGGCGGCGAGCACGTTGACGCAGAATCTGCCGGCCTGCCTGATTTTCGGCCAGGTGGAGGACGTCGCGGCGGGCAGGAACGCTACCAGTGGTGGGTCGAGAGATACGGAGGTGAACGAGCCGACCGCGAGCCCGACCGCGCTTCCGTCCGCTGCGATTCCGGTGACCACGGACACCCCGGTCGGGTACTGGCCGAGTACCCGACGGAACCAGTCGGCGTCCTCGGCCCGATTCGGGCCAACGGAGCCGGCGGTTTGCGGTGGATCAGCAATAGCGTCGTGCTCGGGCATGGGTCGGCTCTCCTCGGCGACGGTGGGGGCTATCCGGCGAGCGCGGCAGCGGCCAGCTGCTCAGTCGGCTCGAGGTCGACCAGCTGGCGGTGCTCGTCCGGGTTGTCGGTGAGCAGCTGCACCGCTCCGATTTGCAGGTCGCGCAGGATGTGAGCGGCGGCGATGCAGTCGTGGGCATCGGCGCACTGGTTCGCGTCGACGACGTCGAATCCGGTGTCGTGCAATGCGTGGGACCGCAGCTTCACCGCGAGGCCGATTCCACGCCCCCTGTGCCCGCGAAGGTAGACCACGACTCCGCGGCCTTCGTGGCCGATCACCTGCATCGCCTGTTGGAGTTGCTCGCCGCACTCACAGCGCCGGGATCCGAAGATGTCCCCGGTGACGCATTCGAAGTGCACGTGTGCGAGCACCGGACGGCCCGGCTTGGTGACGTCGCCGAGGACCAACGCGACGTGCTCCGTGGCGTCGGCCGGAGCGTTCGTCTCGCCGGTGTCGCTGTAGGCGATGGCGGTGAACTGGCCGTAGCGGGTGGGGATTCGGGCCGCGGTCGCGCGGTGCACGTGTGATTCGGTTCGCCGGCGGTAGGTGACGAGGTCGGCGACGGAGATCATCGTCAGCCTGTGTGTGTCGGCGAAGCGGCGCAGTTGTGCTCCGCGGGCCATGCTGCCGTCGTCGTTCACGATCTCGCACAGCACACCGACCGGTGAGATACCGGCCAGGCGGCACAGGTCGCCGGCGGCTTCGGTGTGGCCACGACGGGTGAGTACTCCCCCGCGCCGGGCGCGCAACGGCATGACGTGCCCGGGCCGGGTCAGATCCGCGGCCCTGGTCGCCGGGGCGGCGAGCGCCCGGACCGTCGTGGCCCGGTCGGTCGCCGAGATCCCGGTCCCGGTGAGGCTCGCGAAGTCACAGGTGACGGTGAAGGCGGTACCGCGCACGTCGTCGCCGCCGCCGGTCACCATGTGCGGCAGGCCCAAGGCGTCCGCGGTCTCCTCCGGCAGTGAGACGCAGAGCAGCCCGCTGGTATGACGGACCAGGAAGGCCACCGCGCTCGGCGTCGCGAACTCGGCGGCCATGATCAGATCGCCTTCGTTCTCGCGGTCCTCGTCGTCGATGACGACGATCATCTGTCCGCGGGCGAGGTCCCCGAGCGCCGCCGCGACCGGGTCGGTGTCGATCGTCATGGGGCCTTACCGTCCGATACCGCGGGCGGGATGGCCAGCTCGAGCAGCGGCGCGTGCTGCTGGGCGCCGAAGGTATCGCGTTCAGCTTCGCCGCCCTGGCTGCCCGTGCGCAGGATCGTGAGCTTGAACGCTAGCGCGGGTTCGAAGAAGTCGCAGTAGGTGATGTCCGCATCGGTGATCGAGTACAGCGCTGCCATGCTCGCGCGGGTCAGCACGCCACTGTCGCGCACCCGCGCATAGACCGCAGGGTCGGTGAACATGACGTCGAACGTGATCTCGAACGGTCCCGCGTTCTTGCTCCGGATGACCTGCGCGAGGTTCTTCAGCGGCGTGGTCTGCCCCGAGGCAGCCGTCGTCGTCTTCGAGGCATCGGCCGTGGTGTCGGTCATGCCGCACCCACCGTGGATCGGGCGATCGGGAACAGGTCCAGGCCCTGGGCCTGCATGACGTGATAGACGCTGAACTCGCTGACCGGCCCGATCGGGTTGTCCATCGGGTTCAGCGGGAGCGCGAGGTTGCCGGCGGTGGCCAGCTGGCCGGGGTAGGGCATGTGCAAGACGCCGATGCGCACGAGCGTGCAGATCGTCTTCGCCACCTCTTGCGTGGGCGCGGTGACCTCGCCGAGGATGCCGACCTCGTGCGGGAGCTGCGTAGACGGTTCGAGATCGCCCATCACCGCATTGCGGCCGTAGACATGGAAGGTCAAGCGAGCCTCGCCCGAGGCGAGTTCTGGATGCAGCGTGCCGATGTGCTTCTCGACGCGCTCCAGGAACGGGTCGAGCTGGGCGATCAGGATCGGGTCATGGATACCGCCGATAAAGACGGCTCGCTGCCCGACGATGCTGGCGCCCTCAAGTTTCAGGCTCGGCTCCGCGTCGATGTGCCGGCTGCCCGTGACCCGAACCGTCCGCTCGTCGAGTGCGATGTAGGTGCAGCCACGAACGTCGAGCACACCGGCGGGGCCGGGCAACAGGTCGGGGCGGCTCTTCTCATACAGGGTGTGCGCCGCAACCGACAGCGGAGTGCACCGCTGGGCGGGACTCATCGGCGTCAGCTCGAACGCGTCCTCGTACAGGGTGGCCAGCACGCCGCCGCCCTTCGGCTCGGCGCACGCACCGCCGCATTCGAGGATCTTGCCGCTGTGCCACGCGATACCGGACTGCACTCCACGGCTCATGCTCCAGGCGGCGTGCGGAGCCGGGTCGTACGCGCGGCCGGCGATGATCACGTCGAACGGCTCGTCGCTGTCGAAGATTGCGGTGAACGGTTCGGCTCCCATCTGGGCCACCAGCGCCACCGTGGACTTGACGTCATCGGCGGTGGGCAGTTCGCCACGCACGTTGACCGCGAGCTTCCCCGCGGCCAGCTGTTGCAGCACGACGTCGACTGGGATGTCGGCATGGATCGACCCGACGCGGAGGGTGAAGCCGTCGTCTGTGGCGATGCGCTCGACCAGCGCGACGAGATGATCGACCTGGGCGTCGGTGCCGGCGCCGCCCGCGGAGCTGATGATCAGCGGAATCCGGTGCCGGTGCACAGCCCGCAGCAATGGCCGCAGATCGCGAACGTAGGCGGCGTCCGGGACGAGCGTCGCGCCGGTCCCGAGCAGGTACGGTCCCGGATCGGTGGAGCCCGAGTCGACGACGATCGCATCCACGCCACGCTCGACACAGTCCCAGAAGTCCTGCTCGGGGTAGCCGTAACCGAGCATCCCCGTCGGCGTCAGGATCCGCGTCAGGATCTGAGCCGACGGCGTCATGCCGACACCCCCGCGTCGGCTCTGGTCACCGCTGTACGCGTCGGCTTGGCCAGCCCGAGGTTCTCCCGCAGGGTGGTGCCGACGTACTCGCGCTTGACCAGGCCGCGCTGCTGCAACACCGGCACCACCAATCGGGCGAAGTCCTCATACGAGCCGGGGACCTCGCCGGCGGCCAAGACGAATCCGTCGCAGCAGGAGTCGAACCACTCTTCCATCTGGTCGGCGACCTGCTCGGGGGTGCCGATGAACATGCCACCCTCGTCCAGGGTGCCGCGCCCGGAGTAGCGCACGAAGTCGCCGACGCTCGGATTCGATGTGGCGCTGGCGCTGAGCACCCGGTCGCGCAAGCCTTGCCACGACATCTTCGCAAGCTCGTCGTCGCTGAACGGCTGATCCACCGGCCGGTCGGAGAAGTCCACATTGAGCGTCTCGCACAGCAGCGCGAGCCCGTCGGCCTGAGTCGCCAGGCCCCGCAGCACCTGCTCCTTGTGAGCGACCTGCTCCGGCGTCTCGGCAACGATCACACCGACCGCCGGAGTGACCGATACGGTGTCAGGATCGCGTCCGGCGTCGGCGACCGCCCGCTTGATCGCCCGGTATTGGGTGGTGCCGAGTTCCTTGTTCTTGAACGCGGTGAACACCACCTCCGCCCATCGGCCGGCGAAGGCCATTCCACGTCCGCTGGAGCCGGCCTGCAGTAGCACCGGATGGCCCTGCGGGGACTGCGGGACGGTGAACGTGCCGTCGATGTCGAAGAACGTGCCGTGGTAGTCGGTGCGGTGCACCTTGGCCGGGTCGGCGAACCGGTCGTTCGCCTTGTCCAGCACGAGCGCGTCGGGCTCCCAGGACGTCCACATCCTGGTGACGACCTCGAGGAATTCATCGGCCCGGTCGTAGCGCTCGTCGTGGCCGAGATGCACGCTGCGGCCGAAGTTCGCGGCCTCGGCGTCGTTGAGGGAGGTGACGATGTTCCACGCCACCCGCCCGCGGGTCATCTGATCGAGCGTCGCGAACAGCCGAGCGACGTGAAACGGCTCGTAGTACGTGGTCGAGTACGTGGCGCCCAGACCCAGGTGGGTCGTGCCCATCGCCATAGCCATCAACACGACGCTCGGGTCCATCTTCACCGAGCGGATCCCGTGTTGTACCGCGAGGTCGGCACTGCGGCCGTAGATCTCGGGCATCGCCAGCCGGTCGTCGAAGAAGGCCATGTCGAACCGTGCGGCCTCCAGCGTGCGCGCGATGCGCTGGAAGTACTCCGGCGACAGGAAATCGGTCATGGAACGCGGGTGTCGCCAGGACCCCACGTAGTTCGAGCAATTCTGCGCCTGCAGGAACGCGATGAGGCTCATGGTGTTGGACGTGGTGGGCACCGGGGACCGCCTTCGAAAGCAACCGGGCGGCGATCGCTGGACCCCGCTCGTGGTGATGTCGGACGCGATGATTTACGCTCCGCACTAACATCATCTGCAAACTAACTTGCAGTATTTGCAAGTACCTGAAGGAGTTGGTCGTGTCGCAGCCGAAAGCCACGGTGCGAGAGCAGGGCGAGCCGGACGCCTCGGGTCCGCTGCGCGCGTTGCAGGTGCTCGAGACCCTGGCCGGCATGGAGCAGCCCGCGAGCCTGGAAAGCGTCGCCTTCGCGATGGACCTCCCCCAGTCCAAGGCCTACCGCGCGCTCCGCTCACTGCAGGCACAGGGTTACGTCGACCATCTCGGCCGCAGCGGCTACCGACTCGGCAGCAGAGCAGTCGCCCTGGCCTCGCTCATCGGCCCACGACCAGACCTACTGCAGGCCGCGCGACCAGTGATCAGCCGATTGAGCGCAATCACCTCAGAATCGGCTGCCCTCCATCTGCGTAGCGGGGCTCATCGCGTGCTCGTGCTCGGCATCGAGTCGCGCACCCGTCCGCTCGGCAGCGCTGTGCTGCCCGGCGAACGAGCTCCCCTGACCACCGGCTGCAGCGGCACGGCAATATTGGCCTACCTGCCAGCCAAGGAAGCAACAGAGGTGATCAACAGCCGCCCACCCGACCAACGCCCCACCGCCGCCGCGCTCCGGCGAATCCGCCGCGACGGCTACGCGCTGTCCTTCAGCGGAAACCATCTCGGCCTCAACGGCATCGCCGCCCCACTGCTCGACCCCACAGACGGATACCCCCTCGGATCGATCGCCATAGCCGGCGACGCAACCCGACTCGCCGAACCGGGCCTGCGGGAGCTGGTCCAACCGCTGTCCGCAGCCTGCGCCCAACTCGCACCACGGCTGGCGACAATGCTCGGGCCCAACTCCTCGCAGCGCCTAGTCGCGCTGGACGTCGCCGTGCAGCACGTCGTCGAACTTTGACGTCTTACGCGACCGCTGCGGCGAACGCGGCGAAGAGGTCCTCCGACAACGGCGTTTGCGGCTTCCAGGTGACCGCCATCGGCCGTTCGCCCTCGTGACGCACATAGGTTGCGGGTCCGAGGAACCAGAATGCTCGGTCGTCCTGACGGGTGCGGGCGAAGAGCAAGATCGACCGGCCCATGGCGATGTGAGTCTGATACCGGCGCCCGGTTGCGCTGTCCGCGCGTGTTGTCGACTGGCTTTCCCAGTGGATCAGGTCTCGGCTGAGTGCGTAGTCGCGATATCGGGTCGTGGGCGAGAAGTCGCCGCTGGTCTTGTCGAGCGTGAAGGCGAGCAGGTCGGCGCCGAATATTTTCGCGTCATACACGCCCTCGCGCCATTGTGGGGTTCGAGCGTGCTCGCCCTCGCCGACCGCGGCGAGGATCTCGATGCGGGTGTAGCGGGCGTGGATCTGTAGCGGAACGTCTGGAAACGCGGGCTGTTGCAGGTGACTCGGCACCGAATCGATGGCTAGCAGCTCGGCCAGTTCATGTATCGGTTGCGGGTGCGCCGAGACGAGGTCGACCGCCGCCTGCAGCGGCAGGTCGCGTGGGATTGTCGAGTCGCCGATGTTGGCGGCGAGCATCCGCGCCAGCCGCGTTTCGACGTCGCTCATGTTGGTGACGTCGGGCGGTTGCGCGGAGCCGAGCCAGCGACGGTAGGTCTCTGTTCGCTGACGGTCGTCGATGTGCAGCATCCGCGCAACGCCGCGACGAAGAGCGATCTCGTTTGGGCCGGGGGGTACAACCTCGAGGCCGGCGGCCTCCCGCAGTTCGGACCACGTGTGGTTCCCGGCGTAGACGTCCTCGACCTCGAGGTCCGTCTCGTCGAGGAACTCCAGGAGCGTCACGTCGTGGTGTCGGGCCAGGTGTACCGCTCGGAGTTCATCGACCTTCGCACGCCAGTGGGAGGGGATGGCGTCTTCGATGCTGCGCAGCACGATGTCGGACGCGACGCGGTCGAGTTCCATGTGGCACCCCGCCGACAGGAACGGGAAGCCGTCCTTCATCGCGCGCTCGACGTCGGACCTGGTGCCGCCGAGTAACGCGCGATAGCGCAGGTCGAAGCGGAACTCGCGGCGATGCGTTCCGACGAAGTCAAGTACGGTGCAGACGCTTTTGCCGGGTGCCTTGCGTAGCCCTCGCCCGAGTTGCTGCAGGAACAGTGTCGCGCTCTCCGTGGGGCGGAGCATCAGGATCGCGTCGACGCCGGGGATGTCGACGCCCTCGTTGAAGAGGTCGACCGAGAAGATGACGCGGATACGTCCGGCGGCCAGGTCGCGCAGTGCCGCCTGACGCTCCGAGTCCGACGAGTTACCGGTTAGCGCAACAGCGGCCACGCCGAGCGCGGTGAACGTGCGGGCCATGAAGTGGGGCGTGTTCGACGCTGACGCAGAAGCCGAGGCAGCGCATTGTCGACAGGTCGTCGACGTGGTCGTCGAGCTGCTGGTAGACGAGTCGGGCCCACGCGTCGTCCGAGGTGTAGACGTCGCTGAGCGCGGTGACGTCATAACCGTGGCCACGCCGCCAGGGGACGTCGCGCAGGTCCAGTCCGTCGTGGATGCCGTAGTAGGCGAACGGAGCGAGCCAGGGTTGCTCGATCGCGTCCCACAGCCGGAGTTGGGCGGCAATGCGATCGCCGAACCACGGCAGGATCGGCAACCCGTCCGCGCGTTCGGGTGTCGCGGGCAGTCCGAGCACCTCGCGGGGTTTGAGGTGTTTCGAGCAGTCGGCGGTAGGTGCTCGCCGCGGCGTGGTGGAACTCGTCGACGATGACGACATCGAAGTGCTCTGGGGCGAGGTGGTCGAGGGTGGCCGCGGTGAGGCTCTGGATCGAGGCGAAGACGTGCTCGAACGCATCGGGACGGTCGCCGGCCACCCAACGCTCGCCGAAACTCGGATCGCGCAGCGCCTGCCGAAACCTCGCGAACACAGCATTGACCTTCTCGATGACGTCGGGGTTCCGAGCGCCTGAGACGCGCACGTTCCACTCCATGCCGGCGGCCTGCGCCGAATGAGTGAGATTCGACGATCCGACATAAGCGGTGGTGAAGGCGCTGCGGCGGTGGAACAGCCGCGCCTTGGCGTGCAGGCGCGTCATCGTCACGTCGTAGGACACGCGCACCTCCGCTCCGAGTTCGACGAGCAGGTCGAGAGCCTTCGCCTCCGTCGAGCCCGTGTACGTCGTGGTGAGCACCCGAAGGCGCCGACCGCGATCGCGATGGGCGCGAAGCGCCGCCACCAGCGGCAACAGACCGCTGCGTCGCACGAATGCCATCACCAGATCGATCGAGTCGGCGGACTCGATTTCGGTCACGATCTGACTGCCCAGGCGGGGCTCGCCCGGCGCGTACGTCAGCAGTGTGGTGTCCAGCAGCGGTATGAGCGGACGGCCTGGCATCCGGACGCTGCCGTCGGGTTGCCATTCACCGATCGCAGTCAGGACACTCGCCGGGTCGGCCGGCGTCACCGCCGTAACCCCTGAACGAGGCAGACGCTGCGCGATCTCGTCGATCAGGCGTCGCGCGACCTCGATGCCCGTCGCGACACGCACGGCCTCGGGGACGGCGTCAATGGCGCGCACAACCTCGCGGGCCAGATGCTGCGCGATGCGGTCTGCCGCCTCGGCCGGCCGGAGCGCGATTTGCTCGACCAGCGCATCCTCGATCGACGCCAGCCGACCGGCCAACGCCGCGCTGACGAGCTCTTCGTAGAGCCCAGCCGGAAGATCGTCGCTCGCCGCCGCAGTCTCACCTGAGCACGACCACGGCGCAATCACAGCGTCGGACCGAGGCAACCCCAATCGGCCACGGCGCGGGCTGGCTGTGGTGCCGTCGGCTTCGCTGCCCGGTAGTCAATCGGACCCGAACCCGATCGGACTTTTCCTATACACATACCCATCTGCTGTATAGACTTTCTCCATGTCATCCATCCCCGATGGCTTGCCGAAAACGTTCACGTACCGGCAGGCGATGTCGGGTGGGATGAACCACCACCAGTTGTACGCTCTGCGGGATGCTGGCCAGCTCGAACAGATCGGTCGCGGGCTGTATCGCAAGACGGACGCCGAGCTGGCTGATCTGGACATGCTCGAGGCAGCTCGGCGGGCGCCGCGGGCGACGATCTGCCTGCTCTCGGCGCTCGCGCGCCACAATCTGACCGACGCGATTCCCGCCCGCTACGACCTCGCGCTTCCGCGCGGCACGTGGCACCCACGACTCGGCGGTCCGATCGACTGGCACAGCTTCGACCGTGACACCTTCGACATCGGTCGTACCGACGTCGCCGTCGACAGCCAGACCGAGATCGGGCTGTACGACGCTCCCCGCACGATCATCGACACGTACCGACTACGAAGCGTGCTCGGCTCGGACACGGCCCACGAGGCGCTGCGGCGCTGGCTGCGCAGCGGTGGACAGCCGCGAACACTGCTGGACACGGCCGCCAGCTTCCCGAAGGCTCGGCCGGCAATCCTCAACGCGCTAGAGATTCTGTTGTGAGTGAGCGAGTCACGCGCGAGACGGCAGCCGGCCGCGCGTACCTCGATCTGCGTCGGCTCGCGAAGGCCGACAGGCGGCCGACGGACGAGTACCTGCGTCTGTACGCGCTCGAGGGCTTCCTGGCGCGGCTCGCCGCCTCGCCGCACCGGGACAGGTCGTCGTCAAGGGCGGCGCGTTGCTGGCCGCCTACGACGCGCGCCGACCGACGGCTGACATCGATCTGGCCGGCCTGGTGACCTCCAACGAGGTCGACGAGGTCCGCTCGGTGGTCGACGCCATCGCTGCATCGAGCCCCCCGGTCGAGGACGGGCTGGCCTTCGATGCGGCGACGACGGCGGCGCGATCCGTGAGGAGGACGAGTACTCCGGCGTCCGGGTGAGCCTCACCGCCAGCCTGGCCACCGCGCGCCTTACGCTGCATGTCGACGTGAACGTCGGCGATCCGATCTGGCCCGGGCCGCTGGACGTGGCGATACCGCGACTGCTGGGTGGCGAGATCACGATGCTCGGCTATCCGATCGCGATGGTGCTGGCGGAGAAGCTTGTGACGGCGGCTCAGCGTGGGGTTGCGAACACGAGGTGGCGCGACTTCGCCGACGTCTATTCCCTGACCAGAGCTCATCGGCTGGAGGCGGGCGATGTCCATGCGGCCGTCCGTGCGGTGGCGACGCACCGTGGGGTCGACGCCCGACCGCTGCGTGAAGGCTTGGACGGATACGCCGAGGCGGGGCAGGCGCGATGGGCGGCGTGGCGGGCCCGGCAGCACCTCGACGAGCGGCTACCAGCGCAGTTCGCTCTGGTCGTCGAGCACGTCCTGCGCTTCGCCGACGGCTGCTTCCACGATTTCGTAGCGGGGACGACCTGGGCATCCACCGACAACGGCTGGCACTAGCTCGACCCGTAGCGGTGCGACGCCGTCGGGCCGCAGCCCGGTCAGCGCGAGGTAGGACGGCACGGTGTGTCCGATCTCGACCGCGTGGGCGGACAGTTCTGCGTACTCGTCGGTGGTGAGCCGGACGACCACCCGGATCTGGCGGCCCCTCGCTACTCGTCTGCGTCGGCGTCCTGGAGATGTATTTGTTCCCACACCCCCACAGGTGGCAAAAACACCCCAGAGAGTGACACCGACGGAGAAATTCGTTGCCCAGCTCAGCGCTCGACCCCGTCGACCAGGTCCCGCGGCCAGCGGGGGTTTACCGCCCTCACTGCAACTAATGGCACTTCTTGCTCGGTGGTAACCCAGCTCCGTAGCGACGGTGGCGCCAGCCGCTGAACGGCATCGGCTACCGGGAGCGGGGAAGTCCGGCGGCGCGGATCGCGCCTCGCCGTTTGCGGTCGCTGCTGATCGAGACCGTCCAAGAAAACTTCGCTACCGGTGTCACCTTCTCGGTGCGGACAGCCACCTGAGCAATTGAGAGGGCCTACTCGCCCGCGACACCGTCGCCGTCGGCCCGTCAGGAGGCAGGCATGACCGAGAACGACACCGACGTGCATACGTGGACCGCTCAACAGCTGCTCTTCACGGCTGAGGAGGCGGCCAGGGCGCTCAATGTCGGACGGACGACGTTGTACGCGCTCATCAAGGATGGCCAGCTGCACTCGGTGCACATCGGCCGCAGCTGCCGGCTGACCCGGGCCGCACTGCTGAGCTACGTGACACGCCTGGACGCGGCGTCACTAGGTCCGGTGCTTAGGCGCCACCACCGCACGCTCACGAATCCAGACGGACTGTTCGGCCTCGACCCGACCCCACCGGATGCGGCGTGAGCTCACACGGCCAGTCGCTCGACCGGCTGCCCGGTGATCGAGGCGATCAGGTCGAAGTCCTTGTCCACATGCAGCACGGTCAAGCCGGCGAGCTCGGCGACCGCTGCGAGGACCAGGTCCGGAATGGAGGGCGCACGGTGCTGCCCCTGGTCGGCCAGCAGCAGCTGGACCTCGACGGCGCGGTCCTCGGTGGCGGGCGTCTGGTATTCGACCGGCATCTGCGCCAGCGGCGGATTCCGCAACGCGGCACGACCCTCACCTCCGGTGCGCGCCGAGAAGCCGACCTCGAGCCTGGTCACTGTGGTGATGTGCACCAGTCCACGCTCGATGCGCGCGGCCCATTCGTCGAGGTCTGGGCTCGTGCCCACGCTCACCAGCGCCGACTTGGCTATGAGCCAGCTTGTGCTCACCGCCAGGCCGATGCCATGACCCCGTCATCGGCCAAGTCGGCGAACGTCGCGGAGAACGCCCGCAGGTCATCTCCGGTGACAGGGCCGGTCGAGCCGACGGCGTCCTGCGCGAGCTTGCGACGTAGGTACTGGGTACGCGACAGCCCGAGCCGGCCGGCGCGTGCGTCGACAGCGGCAACGACATCGTCTGGCACATCCCGGATCAACACATCACCCATGACCGACCTCCTCTTGATATCCTATGCTATCAGTATGTGGGAGGACGCCGGATGAGCCCACGCAGGAGCACGGGTGAAGCATCGATCTTTCGCAGCGACGACGGCCGCTGGCACGGCTGGATCACGGTCGGGACGCGAGCGAACGGAACGCGCGATCGTCGGCACCGCACAGGGACGAACCTCGTCGAGGTCGTGAAGAAGATCCGCGAGCTTGAGGTCTGGCGCGAGACCGGCACCATTACGGCGGTCAACACCGACCATCGAGGCCTGGTTCGCCCACTAGCTGACGAATATTGCAGCCCGCCGCGTACGCGAGCGGACGCTGAAGAGCTACGAATCGATTATCCGCATGCACATCGTCCCGCACCTCGGCGGGCAGCGGCTCGACAAGCTTCAGCCCGAGCACCTCGAGCAGCTCTACAACTTGCTGCTCGAACAGGCCTGTCCGCCACGACCGTGCTGCGGGTGCACCGGATTATCTCCCGCGCGCTGAAGGTCGCGATGCAGCGCCAGCGCATTCACCGCAACGTCGCCACCCTCGTCGATCCGCCTGCGCAGCGGCAGAGCGAGGTCGGCACTGCGCTGACGCTCGAGGAGACGACGGCCGTGCTGCACCGCGCGCGGCCAGCGCAACGCCGCGCGATGGACTGTTGCGCTCGCCTTCGGCCTCCGTCAGCCCGAGGCCCTGCAATGGAAGGACATCGACCTGCTGGGCGGCTCGCTCACCGTCCGACGCACGATCCACCGGGTCAAGGGCAACGGCCTGATCTACGAGCCACCGAAGACGAAGCGCAGCATGCGCACACTCGCCGTCCCGACTTCACTCGTCCGCGCCCTGCACGAGCAGAAGGCGCGGCAGACCGGCGAACGCATGCTCGCGGGAAGCGAGTGGCAGGACGACGACCTGGTCTTCGCCCAAGCCAACGGCCGGCCGATCGACAAGAAGGTCGACTACAAGCCCTGGCGTGACTGCTCAGGCAGGTCGGAGTTCGGCACGTCCGGCTGCACGACGGCCGGGACACCGCGGCCACGCTCCTGCTGTCCGAGGGCATCCACCCTCGCGTGGTGATGGAGAACTCGAACCCCTGACCCCACACTGCCAGAGCAAGACTGGGGCGTTCGGCGAAGTCCGCCTGCGTCCAAAATCCCGTAAACGTTGACCTCCAGCAAGATCACCGGACGTCGGCGGTTGTCCACGAACCCCAAATGTCCGGTTCTATTGCAACCAAAAGTGCAACCAAACGATCATGAAGTCAAGCGCAAGATCGACTTTCCATGCGGGCCTGTTGGCGCCGGCTAACTAACGGCTGGTGGCATGCGGATCGCACAGGGTCTTGATCCAGCCAGCGCCGCGAGCGCGACCGGGTGCTCCACACAGCTCGCAGGTCCGGGCGGCAATTTTTTCAGCGCGCTCGATCAAGTCATCGATCCGCGGGTCAGAGCCCACCTCGTCTAGGCCGTAGTAGAAGCGCAGCCCACCGAACTTTTCCTTGATCTGGTGCACTTTGTAGTCGGGTGCGATCGCGGCGATCTGATGATCGAGATCGGCGATGATCGGCCACCATCCCTGCGCACAGTCCACGTCCGCGCCCCAGCCCGGCGCGAACCGCGCCAGCACCGCGTGCAATGTTGGCGGGTCGTCTCTCACCCCTAGATCGTCCGCGACGGTCCGAACGGTTTTTTGGTTGACTGCGATTCTTCCAGCGTTCGTGTCGTACAGACCTGATATCTTGTGCGCATGACACGAACTGCGTCGGTGCTCGCCCCGGTGCTACGCAGCGAAACGCAGGCCCGCTTGCTGGCCGCGGTGCTGCTGCAACCCGATCGCGAGGCCAGCATCGCGGATCTCGCGCGAGAGACAGGTAGTGACCCCGGCAATCTGCACGCGGAGGTGGAACGCCTCGTCCATGCCGGCATCCTCGCCGATCGCCGGGTTGGGCGAGCACGGTTACTGCGCGCGGGCGACAGTGCGCTGATCGGCCCGCTAGCGAGCCTCCTCCTGCTCGGCTACGGGCCGAAGCCGGCTCTTGAGCGCGCGCTCACCGAGGTCCCCGGCATCAAGCAAGCCTTCATCGGCGGCTCCTGGGCAGCCCGGTATGAAGGCCAGGCCGGCGCCTTCCCCCACGACGTCGATGTCATCGTGGTTGGCACGCCGAACCGTGACGACGTCACCGAAGCAGTCATCGAGGCGTTGCGTACGGTCGGCCACGACGGGCAAGTCGTGTTCCGCAGCGCGGTAGCTTGGCGAGACGCGAAAGACGCATTCACGCGAACAGCCAAGGGTGGGCCCATCGTCCAACTGACGATCGGCGGCACTGATGGCTAGCTGGCCGACCGGCATCGAGGCAATCAAAGCGTTGATCGCGGCCGGCAACCTGCAGAACGTCGCACCGTCGCTGGAGTCTGCGCGGGGGTTCCTCGCCCAAGCTGCGGGACACCTCGACAGCGCGCAGCGGCTCGCCGGCACTGACCCGACCGGCGCTTACACCCTGCTCTACGACGCCGCACGAAAGAGTCTCGCCGCAGTGCTGCAAGCTCAAGGCCTGCGTGCGACCAGCAAGGGCGGCCATTACGCGATCCAGGAAGCCATCGCCGCTCAATTCACCAAGCCGCCCCCGCGCGAAGCGTTCCGTCCCTTCGGACGCCTGCGGCGCACCCGCAACCAAGTCGAGTACGACGACATCACGCCGATCACGGACGAAGACGTCCAGGCCGAATCCCAATCGTCCGAAGCCTGAGCGCCATGGCCGAACAACTTGTCGAGGCGCTACCCGTCTTCGTCGACTGAACAAGCTGTACGCGCCACCCCCCAAACGCGCGGCGGCTACCGGGCGCTGACGAGCTGGACAAGACCGAGGAGTGTCGCAATGCCCGACGATCGCCCGACAGCAAGCTCGCTCGATCTCGACCTGTCGGGCTTGCGAGCCGAGGTCGAGCGGCTCGGGGCTGAGAACGCACGCCTCCTGCGACTTCTGGAGCTAACGCCGACTCAGGCGCAACCCCCGGGCCCCGCTCAGACTGCGATCTTCGAGTCCGCGCCGGGTGGCGTGCACGCCGGTTCACCGCCGGCCGACAAGGTCGCCTTCTACGCCACGCTGTTCGCCGCGCGCACCGACGCGTACGCGGTTCGGTGGGACAACCACAGCTCGGGCAAGGGCGGCTGGATGCCGGCAGTCCGGGGGGCTGGCGTCGCGGGCTGCGGCCGGACCAACGCGAGTACCTGCGCCTCACCCCGCAGGTGATCACCGAGCACCTGTCGGGCGATGGCGCGGAGATCGGCCTGTACCCGATGCTCGACGGCGACCGATGTCACTGGCTGGCAGCCGACTTCGACGGCCCATCCGCGATGCTCGATGCACTCGCCTACGTCAAGGCCGCGCGGGCAGTCCAGACACCCGTCGCTCTGGAAGTGTCCCGGTCCGGCGCCGGCGCACACGCGTGGCTGTTTTTCTCCTCTGCGGTTCCTGCCGTCACCGCCCGCCAGCTCGGCACAGGCCTGCTGCGCGAAGCGATGGCCCTGCGCGGCCGGATGAACCTGTCCAGCTACGACCGGTTGTTCCCCTCGCAGGACGTGTTGCAGACCGGCGGCCTCGGCAACCTGATCGCGGCCCCACTGTCCGGCGCGGCAAGGCGACGCGGCACGACCGTGTTCCTGGACCTTGGCACCCTGGAGCCGTACGACGACCAGTGGGCGTACCTATCCACCCTCGGCCGGGTCTCACCTCGCGAGGCCGAGCGAGTAGCCCGCCGGATCAGGCAGGTGCATGTGGGCACCGGAGTCGAGCGGCTACGGCCCGCGACGTCCACCAAGATCGCGGTGCAGGTTCCCCGCACGATCCGCGCATGCCTGCGCTCCACGATTACCGTCGAGGCGGCGGGGCTGCCGCCCGCGTTGCTCGCGTCGTTGAAGCACGCCGCGACCATGGCTAATCCGGTCTTCTACGAACGCCAGCGCCGACGGGCATCGACCTGGGATACGCCGCGCTATCTGCAGAACTTCGACGAGACACCGGCCGGAGATCTCGTACTGCCCCGCGGCATGCTCGACCGTCTCGGCGACCTCATCGGGCAAGCCGGGAGCAGACTCGACCTCGCCGACGACCGCGAGGCCGGAACCGAACACGATTTCACCTTCGCTGCCATCCTTGACCCAGAGCAGCAGACGGCACTTGACGCACTACTCCCGGACGACCTCGGAGTCCTCGTCGCTCCACCCGGCTCCGGCAAGACCGTGATCGCCTGCGCCGCAGCCGCCGCGCTCGGCGTCTCCACACTCGTCCTGGTCGACCGCAAGACGCTCGCCGACCAATGGCGCACCGCATCAAGGAGCATCTCGGAATCAAGGCCGGGCAGCGCGGCGGCGGCCGCGCCAAGACGACCGGCGTCATCGACGTCGCCACCCTGCAAACCCTTGTCCGGCAGGACAACCTCACCGAACTCGTCGCGGGCTATGGCTTCGTGATTGTCGACGAATGCCACCACGTACCGGCCGCAGCATTCGAGCACGCGGTCAAGCAGATCCCCGCGCGCCGCTGGCTCGGCCTCACCGCGACGCCGTACCGACGAGACCAGCTCGACGACTTGATCGCGCTACAGCTCGGACCCGTCCGCCACACGATCACCGCCGCACCCGACGGGACGCTCTCGGCCGGCGGCCTGGCCGCACCGAGACCCAAACCCGTACTGCTCGTCCACGCGACCGACTACCGATACCTCGGCGACGCCGACCCGTCCGAACCCGGCGGGATCTCCGCGATCTACAAGGACCTCTCGGGCGACGCCGGCCGAAACAAGCAGCTCGTGGCGGACGTCGTCGCCGCCCACGCACGCGGTCGTCACTGCCTCGTCCTCAAGCAGTGGGTCGACCACCTGATGATGCTGGATGCGCTGCTGCGCGAGCGCGACCTGGACCCAGTCGTGCTGCGCGGCGGCACCGGCGCGAAGGCCCGGAAAGCCGCGCTGTCCCGGCTCGACCCGGCTACGTCGAACGGCCCGCTTCTTGTCGTCGCCACCGGCTCCTACATCGGCGAAGGCTTCGACTGTCCGGCACTGGACACCCTGTTCCTCGCCGCACCGATCGCGTTCAAAGGCAGGCTCGTCCAGTTCGTCGGCCGCATCATGCGCAGCTATCCAGGCAAGACCGATGCCGAGGTCCACGACTACTACGACGTACTCACCGGCGTGCTTGCCTCCTCCCTCGCGAAGCGAGCGCCCGGCTACACCAGCCTTGGTTTCCCGGATCCTCGCCGAATCACACCTTGACGATCCACGAGAACAGCCCGACCCTGTCCGTACAGCCAAGCACTGGCACGTTCTGTCCGGTTCGCCAGAGTTCACAAATCCCGTAAACGTTGAACTGCGAGCACTTGGGCGAACGTCGGCGGACGTCTGCGGGCACGCAAGAACCGGGTTGTTAGCAACCAGGATTGCAACCAGAGAATGATCAACATCCTCCAAGGTGTGCCGCGCGGCCGTCATCCCGAGCCGCGCGTGTGCGCGGCCCGAGTACGACCCCCGACCGGCCGCAGGCTGAGTTCGTGGAGCAGCAGCACGCAGCTGAGGCAATTTAGTTCAGAGATCGAACTCCGCGAGTACACCGGAATGGTCGCTGAGGCGGTGACCGTCGGCAGTCGTGTTGTTCCACCCGGTGACAACCGAATGCAACCTACGACCATGCGGAGCACCGACGCAGACACAGTCGATCGGCGGATGATCGAGCTCTCCGGGCGCAAACCGCTCGGTGGTGGTCAGGCACTCCAACGACGCCGCTGCGAGCGCGGCCCGCAGCAGGGTCCTGCTCTGCTGGGTCCCGTAGTAGTGATTGCCGCCGAGGTTCTGATTGAGGTCGCCGGCGACCACCATGACCGCTTCCGCGTAGGTGGTCCGCAGACGCAGCCACTCGGCGCCTTGGATCGGCGTGACCCGATGAAGCTCGCTCCAGCCCTGCGCCGGCGCCGAGGGGTCGGGACCCTTGTCGTGCATCCACGGAAGGACGGTGCCGTAGACGAGCACTTCAGTGCCTCCAAGCGTGGTGAATCGCGCAGCCACGGTGCGGTCGCTGTCCTCGGTGATCTCGCTACCCGCCAACGCCAGCCTCGACCAGATCGTCACCCACCGACTGCCCGGCTCGACCGGGAACCGCCGCTGCGTGGACACGGCTCGATGAGTGGACGACAGATCCAGCGCATCGTTCGTCTCGGTCAACACCCAGATGTCAGCATCGAGACGGCGCAGAAGCTCCAGACGCCGCGCGTTCTTCTCCGCACCCCAGCCGTACTGAACATTCCAGGTCCCGACACGGAGCTTCACCGTTACAGCTTGGCCGGTGACCCCGACAGCTGGGCGACCTCGCCGCCGACCGCTCCGTGGCCATAGCCGTCGATAGCGAGCGCATCGTGATCTACGCGTCGACCGCGCAGCCATTAGATGAATCCGTAGGGCGTGTGGCCGGACCACGCCGACCTGCCTCGCCGCGAACATCGACGGCCTGCACCTCAAGCTCGACGATGCCGCGACAGACCAACTCGGCCTCCGCTAGGCAAACTTGGACTCCGAAATCCCCAATTCGCAACCGGGGGTGGCAGACGACGACTTCACGGATGTCGTCGGCACTGCTACGTTCCGCCGATGACCGAGGTCGCAGATTTTGTCGTCATCGGGGCCGGCTCAGCGGGTGCGGTTGTCGCGGCCCGGCTGTCCGAGGACCCCACCACGCGCGTCATCCTGATCGAAGCCGGCGGGACCCCGCCCGCCGCGGAGCTCATGCCCGCCGCGTGCCCGGTGCTTCAGGTCAACCCGGAGACCGACTGGATGTTCACCGCCGATCCCGGCGGCTGCGGCCTCGGACTGACCGGCAACCGCATGATGATGCCGCGCGGGAAGATGCTCGGCGGCTCGTCCGGAATTAACTACATGGCCTATGTCCGCGGTCACCCGGGCGACTTCGACTCCTGGGCAGACGGCGGCGCCACGGGCTGGAGCTACGACGAGGTCCTGCCCTACTTCTGCAAGAGCGAGGGTCTGGTTTCCACGGCCGAGATCCCGATAGACGCACAAGCCCATGGCACGGACGGCCCGCTGGGTGTGTCCGTGCGTGCTCCCGTGCTGCCGGGCGCGCGCGCCTTCGTTGACGCAGCGGTGGCCGCGGGGATACCCGAAGGCGACTACAACGGTCGCGACCGCGGCGGAGCAGCCGGTCTGGTGTCGTTGCTGCAGACCACAACCCAGGAAGGCAAGCGAGCCAGCACCTACCACGCGTTCCTCGAAGGCAAGGCCGAAGTTCGTCCCAACCTCATGGTCGTCACCGACGCGCACGTCACGCGGATCGTGATCGAGGGCGAGCCCGGCGAGCTTCGGGCCACGGGCGTCGAGTACGTCGACGGCGACGGGACGCCCCAGATCGCCACTGCGAGGACCGAGGTGATCCTCAGCGCCGGCACCATCGGCTCGCCCCAGCTGCTCATGGTGTCCGGCGTCGGGCCACGTGAGCATCTCGAGTCGCTCGGCATTTCCTGTCTCGTCGATGCCCCGGACGTGGGTCAGCACCTCAAGGACCATCTCCAGTTGGGACTCATGTTCGCCGCCCCCGGTCTGGGCGTGTCGATGGCCGCCATGGGGGTAGCAATGGGACCCGATGCGCTTCGCGCGCCGGCCGGGCCACTGCCGGCCGATCCCGCCGACGACGCGGCGTTGCCGCCGGAGCTTGCGGGGCTCAAGGCGGAGGCCGAGCGACAGGTGGGTGAGTGGTTCGTTACCGGCAGTGGCCTGGTGTCGTCGTCGCTGTATGACGCGGGGGCCTGGCTGTCCACTGGTCTCGGCGACCCGCACACGCACGACGCGCAGATCGCGTTGTTTGCCTGCGGATACAACACAGACATCTGGCAGGGTGCCTGCGCGTCGATACCGATACCTACTTCGCCGACCCGGCGACCACCCTCGGGCCCGAGGCCGAGAGCATGATTGCGCTCGCCAACCCCGTGCAGCCGCACAGCAAGGGCGAGATCCGGCTCTTCAGCGCCGACCCACGTGCCGAGCCCGACATCCGGATGAACTACTTCGGCGAGCCACACGACATGGCCGTCATGATCGCGACCGTGCGGAAAACCCTCGATATCGTGGAAAAGCTGCGGGAAGCGCACGGCATCGGGCCGGTGTACATCCCGCCCGCGCTCACCGCGAAGCACGGGCACACGCCGGGCAGCGAGTTGAGCGATGAGCTGATCGAGGACCTAGCCCGGCACTACTCGTTCACGGTCTATCACCCGACGAGCACCTGTCGGATCGGGTCAGTCGTCGACCCGCAGCTCCGAGTGATTGGGGTGAGCGGTCTGCGAGTGGCCGATGCCAGCGTCATGCCGAACGTGGTCAGCGGCAACACGAACGCGACCACGATCATGATCGGTGAGAAGGCCGCGGAGACGATTGCGTTCGAACACGGCCTCGAACTCACCAAGTTCGTCGGCCAGCCCGCCTGAAGCTGACAGCGTCCGCTGCGCGCTCCGGGACCAGAGCGATTCGCGGTCGACAAGTGCCGACACAACACAATTACTGGGTGAAGGCGTGACAGAGACGTCGATGCGGCGCGTTCGGCGCAACGCGACTGGGCGCGCCAGATCCGTCGATATCGCGCACGCGCTCGCCGCGGCTGGAGCGCGCAGATCGAATGCTCTGGCGTGGCAAAGGCCGTCGCGGTCAAGACCACGTTCACCGGGCGTGGTCGCGGGCGTGTGGGAAACGCCGACGGTTGGGTGGCTCGGCAACCCGCGCGACACCGCGCCGTCCGGGTTTTCGTGAGAACGTCCCGCCAAGGGTTCGGCTTACTGCCTCTCGACGGTGCTTGTCGGATGCGCCAGAACCGGGAATGGATACCGCGACGGCGTCCGCGGATTGGAAGTGCTCCAAAGCGGCTCGGCATGGTCGCCCAGCGAGTTGGCCTCGGCCCGGACCATGTCCCAGGCCGTCCTGCGAACGGGCTACGGTGCGTGCCCTGCTCCCGCCGTCGAGTGTTGTTGTGGAGCGGGGAGCCGGATCGCGAAGTGGGTGTGTCCCGGGACGCTGTGCACGTCGATCGTTCCGTGGTGGGCGCGAATGATCGCTTCACTGATGGGAAGTCCGAGTCCGGTGTTGCCGGTGGCGCGGGAACGTCCGGCGTCGCCGCGCATGAAGCGTTCAAAGATGTGCGGCAGTATTTCTGGGGTGATGCCGGGACCGTCGTCTTCTATCCGGATCTCGACGTCGTCCCCGGCACCGTTCTGGATGACCTGTGTAGTAACGGTCGTGCCGGGCGGGGTGTGGATGCGGGCATTGCTGACCAGGTTGGCTATGGCCTGATGCAGCCGGTGGTCGTCGCCGCGGACCAGGACTGGTTCGTCGGGTAGGGCGAGTTGCCAGCGGTGGTCGCTGCTGGTCATCCGGGCGTCATTGACGGCGTCGATCACCAGGCGGGTGAGGTCGACCTCGGCGTGTTCAAGCGGTCGCCCTGAGTCCAGTCGCGCGAGCAGAAGGAGGTCGTCGACGAGGTGGCCCATCCGCGCTGATTCGGCGGTGATGCGCCCCAACGCGGCCTCGATCTGATTGGGTGTCGTTGCTCCCGGGCGTTGGGCGTATTCGGCGTGGCTGCGGATGACCGCGAGCGGGGTGCGGAGTTCGTGGCTGGCGTCGGCGATGAAGTGTCGCAGGCGCTGTTCGCTCGCGTGGCGTTCGCTCAGCGATGCCTCGACGTGGTCGAGCATCTGGTTGAAGGCGCCGGCAAGCTGCCCGACCTCGGTATCGGGCGCGGCGGGGGCAGGCCGCTCAGGTAGAGCGACCACGCCGCTGGCCAGCGGCATGGCGGCGACTTGCCTGGCAGTGTCGGTGACGCGGGTGAGCGGCCGTAGGGACAGGCGTACAGAGATCGCGCCGATGACGCCCGTGGCTAACAGGACGAGGGCAAACACGGCTGCATCGATGAGGGCGAGCCGGCCTATGGTGTCGTCCACGCCGTGCTGCGGGAGCCCGGTGACCAGCAGGTCGCCGTCGCGGCCGGGTCGCACGATGAGGCGATAGTCGCCGAGCCCGGGCAGGTCGACGCTGCGGGGACTACCGCTCGGGGTGAGCGAGCCGATGCGGGCCCGGTCGGCTGCGGACACGACGGCGTGTTGGTCGCTACCAGTGACGAGTCCGATGCTGGTGACCGTGCCGTGCAGAACCCGGGCGCCCAGCGTGCCGGCCGATTGCCCGGCAACGGTGCTGAACGGGTTATCGGCGTCGCCGTCGTTGGGATGCTCGAGTGAGATGGCGTACCGGTTGCCCGCGTCTGTGAGCTGTTGGTCGAGCCGATCGAGCAGGAAGTGACGCAGCGCGAGCGTGGTGGCGATGGCGATGAGCGCGCAGCTGATCAGCAGCAGCGTGAGCAGCACCAGAACCAGCCGTCGCCGCAGGCTCAGACGGGCAACGCGATCCGCGAGCGCTGCCTGGGTGCGCCGGAGGGGTGTCCCTGCGTTCATGTGCTGGCTGGTTTGAGGACGTAGCCGACGCTGCGCACCGTGTGGATCATGGGGTCGCGTCCGGCGTCGATTTTCTTGCGCAGGTAGCTGATGTAGAGCTCCACGACGTGGGCGTGCCCGCCGAAGTCGTAGCTCCACACCCGGTCCAGGATCTGGGCTTTGGACAGCACCCGGCGCGGGTTGCGCATGAGGTAGCGCAGCAGCTCGAACTCGGTGGCCGTCAGCTCGATCGACATGCCTGCGCGGTGCACCTCGCGGGCGTCTTCGTCCATCGTCAGCTCGCCGACAACGAGAAGTGATCCGGTGCGGCTTCGGGCGATGCCGGCGCGGCGGACCAGTCCTCGCAGCCGGGCCAGGAGTTCTTCGTGGCTGAACGGTTTGGTGACGTAGTCGTCCCCGCCGGCGGTGATCCCCGCGACGCGGTCCTCGACGGAATCGCGGGCGGTCAGGAACAGCACGCACAGGTGCGGATGGTCGACCCGTAGCCGGCGCAGCACCTCGAAGCCGTCCAGGTCGGGCAGCATCACGTCCAAGATGACCGCGTCCGGGCTGAACTCGGAGGCGAGCCGTACCGCCGTGACGCCGTCCAACGCGTAGCGCGCGTCCCAGCCTTCGAAACGGAGCACGCTGGCAAGCACGTCGGCCAACGCGGGTTCGTCCTCGACGATCAGGACCCGCAGCGGCGTCCCGTCTGCTCGGTGCATCCCGCCGGCCGGGGAGCTGCGTAGTGCTCTTGTCACGTCCTCCAGCATGCAGGTCACTGTCGACCTGGTACCTCTGAGTTTGCTCTCAGGACACTGTGCACTCCGAGGCGCACTCCGAAGGCACAGGGTCCTGAGAGGGATTCCAGAGCCGGGCCACCCATGCTCGATAGGTCAGACCGGACGGAGTGGGAGGTAGTTGAGCCTGTGAGCGTTGGTGCCACGCGACGTGTGCAGGCGCCGCCGCTGCCCGCGGCTGCGGCGCGGATCGAACCGAACGCCGCGCTCGCCGTCATCGGGGTCGGAGCGGTGGCGGTGCTGGCGCTGTGGTGGCAGGACACCGTGGCTGTGCGCGGATTCGGCGACTGGCTGACCAACGCGGGGCGGATCACCGGTCTGCTGGCAGGCTATGCCGTGGTGGTGCTGCTCGCGCTGATGGCCCGGGTGCCCGCGCTCGAACGTGGGGTGGGGACCGACCGGCTGGCCCGGTGGCACGCGATGGGCGGGCGGTACACGGTCAGCTTGGCGATCGCGCACACGCTGTTGATCATCTGGGGTTATGCGGTCTCCGCACACACCGGCCTGATCTCCCAGACCTCGAGCCTGTTGACGAGCTACCCCGACGTGCTGATGGCCACGGTCTCACTCGGACTGCTCGTCGGAGTCGGCGTCGCTTCTGCGCGGGCAGCGCGGCGACGTCTTTCCTACGAGACCTGGCATTACATCCACCTCTACACCTACCTGGCGATTGCGCTGATGTTCAGCCACCAGTTCTCCACCGGCGCCGATTTCCGGTTCAACGCGCCGGCCCGCTGGCTGTGGTCGGCGATGTACATCGCCGTGGCTGCGCTGCTGCTGTGGTATCGGCTGCTGGTTCCGATCCGTGGCGCGCTGCGTCACCAGCTGCGCGTGCTTGAGGTCCGATCAGAGAACGCCACTGTTGTTTCGGTCTACGTCACTGGCCGCCACCTGGACCAGCTGCGGGCTGAGCCAGGCCAGTTCTTCCGGTGGCGCTTCCTCACTGCGGGCCTGTGGTGGGCCGCCAACCCGTACTCGTTGTCCGCGCCCGCCCGCCCGGACCTGCTGCGGCTCACTGCCAAGATCTGCGGTGACCACAGCGCCGCGCTGCGCCAGCTACGCCCGGGCACTCGGGTACTGGCCGAAGGACCGTACGGCGCGTTCACTGGCGCGCGCCGACAGCGACGCAGGGTGCTGCTACTCGCCGGCGGCGTCGGCATCACCCCGCTGCGGACACTGTTCGAGACGCTGCCCGGGGCGCCGGGCGAGGTGACGCTGCTCTATCGCGCCAACACCGCCACCGACTTCGTGTTGCGCGCCGAACTCGACCAGATCGCCGCCCAGCGCGGCGCGCGGGTGCATTATCTGCTCGGGCCGCCCAAGCACGGGGCCAGCGACCACCTGTCCCCACAACGCCTGCAACGTCTGGTGCCCGATCTGGCCCGGCACGATGTGTTCCTGTGCGGACCGGAAGCGATGATGGCCGCCGCCCAGACCGGCCTGCAGCAAGCCGGCGTGCCCCGCCGCCACATCCACCACGAATCCTTCACCCTGTAAAGGCGGAGCGCCCCGTGAAACGCATCATCTTCTCGCTCACCGGCACCGTCCTCGGCCTCGTCGCGCTGCTCAGCTTCAAATCCCACGGCGCCCAAATCGGCGCCCCCAACGGGCTCCCGTCCGCCGCGCTGCCCGGCACAGGCGCCAGCACGACCACCAGCCCGCGCACCGGCGGATCAACCGGCGCACCACCGACGCCCTCCCGCACACCCACCGGCACGACTCGGCCCGCCCCAGGTCCGGCCAGCCGGACGGTCCTCGGCAACGCGGTGCAAACCGCCTACGGTGTCGTGCAGGTCAAAATCAGCCTCACCGGTTCGAAGATCACCAATGTGTCCTTCGCGCAGCTGACCGCCAACGATGACACCTCGCAGCAGATCAACAGCCAGGCCGCGCCGATCCTGCTGCAGCAGACCCTGAGCGCGCAGAGCGCGCAGATCGACGGGGTCTCCGGTGCCAGCTACACCAGTCAAGGCTATGACCAGTCTCTGCAAAGCGCGTTGGACAAGGCCGGAGTGCACTGACGTGACCGCGACCAGGCTCGCGCCCCGGCGGCGGGTCGAACACTGCATGGGCACCGTGTTCTCCTTCGACATCCGCCCACCAGGCCCAGACCAGGAGGCGACCCAGGACGCGATCGTCGGCGCGATCGAGGCCGCGGTGTGCCGACTGCACTGGATCGATACGACCTTCTCCACGTTTCAACCCGACAGCCAGCTCAGCCGCCTGGCCCGCGGCGAGCTCACCCTCGACGCCTGCGCACCAGAAATGCGTACCGTGCTCGCCCGCTGTAAGCAGCTGCACCACGACACCGGCGGGTACTTCTCCGCCTACGCGGCCGGCCAGCTGGACCCCTCCGGTTACGTCAAGGGCTGGGCCATCGAAGCGGCCAGCGACATCCTGGCCGCGGCCGGCTCAACCAACCACTGCGTCAACGGCGGCGGCGACGTGCAGTGCGTCGGACACGCCGCGGCCGGCCAGCCGTGGCGCATCGGCATCGCCCACCCCCACCGGCCCGGCCAGCTCGCCGGTGTCGTCGCCGGTGCCGACCTCGCGGTCGCGACCTCGGGCACCGCCGAACGCGGACAGCACGTCATCGACCCGCATACCCGCCGCAGGCCGGCCACGCTGGCCAGCGTGACTGTCGTTGGTCCCCGACTGGCCGACGCCGACGCCTACGCCACCGCCGCCTTCGCCATGGGCGCCGACGCGCGGGACTGGCTCGAGCAGCTACCCGGGCATTGGGGGTTCGCCGTCACCACCGACGGGTCCACCTGGTCCACGAGCGGATGGGGGAACCCAGATGGTCACTGACGCGCGAACACCCACACCGAACCACCCCGGCCCACCAGACGCGACCGGACAGGACGCGGGAGTCGAGGGCAACGCCCGGCTCACAGCGAGCAACGGCCTGCTGCTCATCGCGCTGCTGGCCGTCGAAGGCGTCACAATCCTGGATGTCCGGCAGATGATCACCCTGCACATGTACCTCGGGATCCTGCTGCTCGGCCCGGTGTTGCTCAAAACCGCCAGCACCGTCTACCGATTCGCCCGCTACTACCGCGGCGCCGGCCCCTACCGCCGCAAAGGACCACCCCACCCCGTACTGCGGCTGCTCGGCCCGGCCGTCATCCTCACCACCCTGGCCGTACTCGGCACCGGGATCGGGCTCATCGCCACCGGCCCCCGCCACCGCGAACCACTCCTGACCCTGCACCAAGCAAGCTTCATCGCCTGGGTCGCGCTGATGGCTATCCACATACTCGGACACCTGCGTGAGGCGTCCCTCGACACCTGGCGTGACCTACGATCCGTACCGGGCGACGCCGCCTCTACCCGCCGAGCTGTCCGTGCCGGGACACTCATCGCTGCGCTGCTCATCGGTGTCGGTGCCGCAACCGCCCTGATGCCCTCAGCATCCGCCTGGACCAGCGGAAATATCGGGTTCGAACACCGTCGCTAAAAACCAAGCCGTTAGGGCCGCCGACGAACGCGCCATCGTCGGCGCGGACCCCCGCGGCGCCCATCCGTCGTCGAAAAGACCGGCCGCTCGGCGAGCGGCCGGTCAGCGTCTAACAAGACACGTACCGGTCATCCATCGCTCAGTGCGTCCCGCACCAGGATCGCTCAGTGCGTCCCGCACCAGGATCGCTCAGTGCCGTCCCGCACCAGGATCGCTCAGTGCCCGTCCCGCACCAGGATCGCTCAGGGCCCGTCCCGCACCAGGATCGCTCAGTGCGTCCCGCACCAGGATCGCTCAACTGACACTGCCGAGCCGCACATATCTAGCTCGCCCGAAGGCGCAACCGCCCTCTCTGTCAACCTGGGTTGAGGCACTCGCCCCCTGACAATCTGTGACCCGAGGGCGGGGATGGAGACTCCCCAAAGATGACTAGCAAGGTGAGCATGTTGGACCGGGCGCCCGGGATCGAAGA
>JBPCOE010000104.1:0-47010 GCA_051000605.1 Jatrophihabitans sp. | reverse complement strand
CGCCTTGGCATAGGGGCTGATGACCAGGCCCGGCACCCGCAGGCCGTAGCCGTTCTGGTCGACGCTGGGCGGCGCCACGTGGTCATAGAACCCGCCCCAGTCGTCCCAGGCGACGAAGATCGCCGTGGAGCTCCAGTCCGGGCCCGACATCACCGAGTTGATCAGGCTGGTCACGTAAGCCTGGCCGGCCGAGGTGGCGCCCGGGGGGTGCTCGCTCACCGCGCCCGATGGGACCACCCAGGACACGGCGGGAAGCGTGCCTGACTTGGCTTGGCTGTAGAAGTTGGTCACCGACTGGATGTTGGCCTCCTGGGCGTCCTGGCGCACAGTGTCGAAGTAGGGCAGTGGGTTCCAGATGCCCGGCGTCTTGGCGTTCTGCTTTACCGGCGCGCACGAGAGAGCGGAGTCGTTCTCGCAGTCCGGCTCGGTGCCCGGGACGACGTAATAGCCCCAGGACACGTGGCCCTTGTGCAGCAGGTAGGTCAGGTCCGTCCACGCGTAGATCGGTGGCGTCTTGGCCTGCGTGTTGCGCTTTCTTCTTTTTGCCGAAGTCCGGCGGCTTTCCGGGGTTCTCGAGCGCGTTCGTGCAGCTGGACGGGTTGTCGTGCTGCGTGCAGTACGCCGACCACTCCGAGACCATGAACAGGTGCGCCGGCAGGCTCCAGGACGCGTTCGGCACGAACATGTGGTCCTGCAGCACGAAGTTTTTCGCGTAGGCCCAGTAGTTCGGGATGTCGCTTTGGGTGTGGTAGCCCATCACGTCCGGCGTCTGCGAGTTGGCACAGGCCGGGTTCGTGGGGTCCTTGCAGCCCTTCTTGGCCTTGCTGGCCTGGTCGATGAAGCCGTCCATCTTGCCGCCGGCGATGTCGGCGGTGGCGTTGACCTGACCGTGCGGGCCGCCGCCGTTGACGTCGGCGTGGTCGACGTAAGGCGCCTGGCACGGCTTGCCGGGCGCGGTCGGGACGCACGTGCCCTTCGGGATGCCGTCCGCGCCGGGGTACGTGCCGAAGTAGCTGTCGAACGAGCGGTTCTCCTGCATGATCACGATGATGTGCTTGATCTTGTGGATGCCGCTATCGGAGGCGGTCGGCGGTGTTGCGCTGCTCGAGTGGGCGGCGCGGCCGCCGCCGGTGCAGCCGGCCAGCAGCAACACCGCGGTCGCCGCGACGACCCGTCCAGCTCGACGCATAGCCATCAGCCAAGCATCACACTGTCACGGCCCGGTTCGGCGCAGGTCAGCGTTTGGTCAGCGCCGTGCCCTTCAGCGCCGGCCAGCTCGACCCGCAACTCGGCGCGGTGCGCGAACCCGCAGCCCCCGCCCGCGTCAGTTCGCAAGCCCATCCCATCCGGGCAGCTGACCGGTGACGGGGCGATGTACGGGACGAGCTTCGCGCAGCGGGTCAATATTCTCCGGTTGGCGTTCGACCTACGGGCACCCGCCAGGTCACGGGCGGCATACGGACGAGCTTGATCATCGAACGTTTGGTCGCGCCGAGGCTCGACGTCGTGTTTCCGCGGCTACCTTACGGGTCAGCCGACATGCCGGTTGGTTTTCGCGGTCAGGTGCTCAGAGTGAGCGTGGCGTGCTGGACCCATGCCTCTGCGAAGCGGTCAGCCTCGATGTCTCCTGGAGTGTGGCCAATCAGGGCGTTCAGGATCGGGTAGTAGGTCAGCGAGGCGAGTAGGACGGCTGCGGTGGCATCAGGATCGGCGACGTGGACCGTGCCGCGCTCGGATTGGGTGCGGAGCCAACGAGCAAACTCGTCGTAGACGTTTGCGCGGACTTCGCTCCACAGGATTTCGAGTAGTTCAGGAAAGTCGTCCAGGTCGCGCAGCATGACGCGCAGCGCTTGGTGATCCCGTTGCATGCCGGCCCACATCGCCTGGGCGGTCATCCGCAGCGCACTGGTGACGTCGTCGGGCAGCTGTGCGGCGAACGACTGGCTGCCTTCGCGCATGGTGGTGATGTGGGTATGGATGATTGCCGCGAGTAAGTCACGCTTGGAACGGAAGTGTTTGTACAGCGCTCCGGAGCCGGCTGCGAGACCGCAGGCAAGCTGAATGTCGGCCACCGACGTCGCGGCGTATCCCTGGGTAGCGAACAGTCGAGCGGCTTCGGTGACGATGCGCCCGCGTGCGGCACCTGGCTGCCTCTTCATTGGTGAGAGAGTACTCTCTTACACATGGTGAAGGTTCAGCACACGGAGACGATTGACTGCACACCGGATGAGTTCCTCGAGTTCGTGATGGACATCGAGCGCTACGCCGAGGTCGACAAGAAGATCAGCCCGATCCTCTGGCACCGGCGCGAGGGTGACCTCGTGGAGTTCGCCTGCCGACCCAGGCTTGCCGGGCTGCCTCAACCCAAGGTCGTCCAGCAGGCGCGACTGACGCCTGGCGTGCGCATCGACATCTCACTGTCCCCGTTGCCGCGTAATCGACTTGCGCACGCGACGGCACACTTCACAGCCAGCTTTGAGTGCACGCCGATCGCCGGCGGCACGCAGGTCACGCGCACTCTGGAGTTCCGCTTCACGCCTGCTCTCCGGTGGATGCTCGAGCCCCTGTTCAGAAGGCGGTTGCCTGGCGAGGTCCGCGACGAGGTCCAGCGCGCCAAGCAATACTTGGAAAGCACCCGGCCCGCGTAGGCGAGTCCGCTTCGCGACCCGTTTAGCCGATCCTCGTGCGGAACCATCTCGCCAGGGCGGATGGGCGCGGTCCGCGTTCGTTGCTATTCAGCGTCACCGCGCTGGGACACCCGTCGGACGAGCTCGTCGTGGCGTTTCGTTGAGGTTGTTCGCTCCTCGGCCAGCCGCCGTTGCCGCGCCACACGCGGTTCGACGGATGCGTCGACGTCAAGTCGGCCTTGCCGGCCCAAGACCGCGGCGTTCTTCAGGGTCTGCTGAATCTCGGCTAGTGACTTACCGATGTCGTGAACGGTCTTGACGTCCGCGAACATCGTGCCCTCCATCGCGTCAATGTCGATCACGGCAGTCTCCGCGTACTCATGGCCCGAGGAGTCTCGGTAGCGAACAGAAACGTCGTGCGAGGTGGGCATCGTCCCTGCCGCCGCGCTCAATGTGGCTGTCGTAGAAAGCCCGCAGCTCCTGGTCCGGAGCGATAAGCGCTACCGGCTCGTTGAGCATCTTCGCTCTCGAAAGGTCATGTCCGTGGGTTTCGCTTGCCCGAGCGGGCGGTGGGTCGAGCATGATCGAGACGGCGAACGCAGGACGCCGGCCAATGTTCTTGACGACGAGGTCGAACAAATGCCGACTAGCCGCCGACGGCTCGACGGTCACGATCACGTACGGTCGGTTCGCCTCTAGTTGCGCCGCACGGGCTTCCCCGATCTGCTCCCTCGCGCTTCGCCACTGCCTCTTCGCGTAGACCGCAGCGATCACGGCGACCACAAGCAGGCCGGCAGTGAGCAGTGTGTACATCGCCGACCATGCAGTCGCGGTCAAACCCAGGAAAGTGTCCGCAGCCATATGCCCAGTGTCCCAGCGCGAGCCGCCTGCAAGCGCATCGTTGAGCTGGGCCACCGTTGTCGGACTGGCGCAACGGCGACGGCAGCAACATTGAGGTGCGTCATACGACGATCGGGCTGCGGGATGAGTTACTTCTCCAGGTGTCGGTAGACGCTGCCTCGGGGTCCGGCTCGAAGTACGAGGACGACAAGCGCATCGTCGCGTACGTCGTAGATGACGCGGTAGCCGCCGATGCGGATGCGTCGCCACCCGGGTGAGCCGGTCAACGTCACCGAACCGGGCGGCCGAGGCTCGCCGCCGAGAGCTGTAACCGCCTCGATGAGCCGCCGGCGGATGGTCGGGTCGAGCTTGCGGACCTCCTTGCGGGCTGAGGGCTTCCACTCGATCGTGTAGCTCACGCGCTACGGGAAGTCCGCGCCTCGTCGGCCACTAGGTCGGCAAGCACCTGCGCGTGGGACACGTTCGGTCCGCTCTCTGCGGCCGCCTCATGCGCGGCCGCCAGATCAGCGGCGTCCTCGGCGTCCTCGAGTTCGCGAAGCACGGCGATCGGGACCAGCGCGGCAACGGCCCGGCCATGCCGAGTGAGAACGATGCGCTCGTCGCTGTACGCGGCCCGGCTGACGAGATCGCCGAGCTGGTCGCGGGCTTCGGTCACTCCGACTTCAGTCACATCTACAGACTACACGTTCTGTACAGAATAAGCTCGATCCGCGCGTAAAGCCGATCGGCGAATCGGGACGCCATCGCGCCAGGTCGGATGCCGTCCGGGAGCGGCCACCGGCCATCCGTCGAGCTCAATTTCGCGGCTACAACGGGCTATAGAAGTGCCGTTGTATAGCCGGTTATAGTTTCAGGTCGTGGCCGCGCCCCCGAGCCCGGGGACGATGTCGTCGAGGGCGTAGGTGAGCGGCTGCTCGAGCTGCTCGTACGTACAGGAATCAGGTGTTCGGTCGTCGCGCCAGCGGACGAAGTGCGCGAGGTGCCGAAAGCGGGTGCCCTCCATGTGCTCGTACTTGACCTCGAGCACGCGCTCGGGGCGCAGCGGCACGAAGGAGAGGTCCTTGGTGGCGTTCCATCGGCTGACGTTGCCGGGCAGGCGCTGACCGGCGTGCGCGTCGGCGCTGGCCCATTCCTGCCAGGGGTGGTCGTCGCCGTCGTCGAGCAGTAGCGGCTTGAGCTCGTCGACGAGTTCGGCGCGACGCTTGGCGGTGAACGCCCCGACGACGCCGAGGTGTTGCAGCTTCCCGTCGTCGTTGTTGAGTCCGAGCAGCAGCGACCCGACGAGTGGCTGGTTCTCGGTGGAGGTCTTGTGCCAGCGGAAGCCGGCCAGGACGCAGTCGGCGGTGCGGACGTGCTTGATCTTGAACATCACGCGCTTGTCGGGCTGGTAGGCGCCGTCGAGCGGTTTGGCGATCACGCCGTCGAGGTGCGCGCCCTCGAGCTCGACAAACCACCGGTTGGCGACGTGCAGATCGGTGGTGGTCGGGGTCAGGTGGATCGGTGCCTTCGCGTCGGCGAGCGCTTCTTCGAGGGCGGCGCGCCGCTCGGCGAAGGGACGTCCGATGTAGTCGTCGTCGCCGAGCGCGAGCAGGTCGAAGGCGATGAACGAAGCCGGGGTCTTCTGCGACAGCATCGTCACCCGTGACACGGCAGGATGTACCCGCTGCTGCAGTGCCTCAAAGTCCAGCCCTGCGCCGGTGGCGATGACGATCTCGCCGTCGAGCACACAGCGTTCGGGCAGCTCGGCCCTGACCGCCTCGACCAGCTCGGGGAAGTAGCGAGTCATCGGCTTCTCGTTGCGGCTACCGAACTCGACCTCGTCGCCGTCGCGGAACACTATGCAGCGGAATCCATCCCATTTGGGCTCATATGACGCGCCGGATGGGATGGTCGGGACCGATTTCGCCAGCATCGGTGAGACCGGCGGCATCACGGGCAGCTTCATCGGCTCATTGTCGCTTGTCGTCGGCGAACGCGTTCTCGCCCAGCTCGAGGCGGCGCTGGGCTTCGGCTCGACGGAGCCGCAGATGCTTGAGGCTCTCTTGGAGGACTGCGACCTCGCCGAGCCACGCCTTTGGTTTCGCTTCGCTCAGGCGCTGCTCGAACTCGGCCCACTCGTCCGGTTCAGCGATGCGATCCTCGCCGAACGGGCGAAGTTCCCGGCGCCGTTCAATGAAGGCCTGATGCGCGGTGATGATGTGCTCGGGGACCACGGCTGTGTAGCCGGGGGTGGTGTCGAGGTGAGGTGGCCGAGCAGCGCCGCGGCGACGTGCAGCGGGAGCCCGCCGTTGACGGCGTCGGTCGCGAAAAGGCGGCGGAAATCGTGCGGAGTGAACCGCACGGTTGCCCGGCGTCGGTGACGCCGGCAACCAGTAAAGCCGGGTCAGCGCCCTGGCCGACGCGATCGAAGGCCTGCTTTGGGGAAATCCGGACGGGTTCAGCGCCAGCGAACGTTGTTTCGGACCGCTGCCGGGCGGATGAGCGTCGCGGGAGCTTCGACTTCAGGTCGTCTCCTGCGGGCGGATCGCGTAGCGCAGGAACAGCGCGCTGTCGTCCTCGAGCATCCCGGCGAGCGAGAGCGCCTCGGGCGCGGGCCAGTCGCGGCCGTTGACGATCCGACCCGGGCCAGCGCCGACTAGTAGCGGCGTCACGCTCAAGCACAACTCGTTCACGACGCCGTCGCGGACGAGTCCGCCGAACACGGTCGGGCCGCCCTCGGACAGGATGCGGGTCAGACCACGCTCCTCCAGTGCTCGCCGCAAAAGGACGGAATCCACCATCTCGTCCCCGCACTCGACTACGTCGGCCACGCGCTGCAGCGCGCGCCTTGCCACGTGATCGGCCGCCGCGCAGGTCAGCACGATCGTGCGGTCCTCGCTCGTCGCGTCGGCGAACAGCGGGCTGTTGGGGTCGAGGCGCAGCGTCCGGCTCAGTACGGCGACCGGCATCGAGGCGCGCAGGCCGAGCTCTCGCCGGATGCCGCGCCGGCGTTCGGAGAAGCGCGCAGGCGCGTACACCTCGGCGACGGCGGTGCCCGCCCCGACCAGGACGACGTCGGCCAGGTCGCGCAGCACTCCGAAGACGGTGTTGTCACCGCGGGTCTGCAGCCCTCTCGACACACCGGCGGAGTGAACGGCCCCGTCGACCGAGCACACGAAGTTGGCGCGGATGCCGCCACGATCCAGCCATCCCGACGCGTAGTGGCCGTGGACGTCGACGTTGTCGTCGAGGGCGGGGATCAGCGCGCGCATTCGGCCATCCCATCACGACCCGCGCGCGTCCGACCGCGCTGACGCTTCGCTCCCTTCCCATCCGGCGTTCCCGCAGCGGCGAACCGCGTTGTCATAGGCTGAGCCGCAGATCCAGACCAGGGGAGCGTGACGGTTGCCCGACATCGACATGGACGATGACGGTGGCCTGGGTGGTGCACCCGGGCCGCCGCTCTCGCGACGGACGCCCTTCTACCGCGGCTTCTTCCTGACGCTGGGTGCGTTGCTCGCAGTCCTCGTCGCCGTTGCCGTCCGCGAAGCCGCGAGCGCTCTCGTGCTGGTGCTCATCGCCGCGTTCCTCGCGATCGGCCTCGAACCGGTAGTGGGTTACTTCGGCCGTCGCGGCATCAACCGTCCGTGGGCGGTGCTGGCCATCGGCGTGCTGTTCGTCGCCGTGATCGGAACGGTCGTCTACGTGCTGGGCACGGTCCTGGCCAATCAGATCACCTCGCTCGTCGACGACGCCCCGAAACTGATCGACGAGCTGCGCCGCAACCACACTGTCGCCAAGCTCGATCACAAGTACCACTTCCTGTCCGGCCTCCAGGACAAGTTGACCGGTTCGAAGCTCGGCAAGGATGCGCTCACCGGCGCGCTCGGCGTAGGGGTGTCGGTGTTCAACGCCTTGGCGAACACCGTGATCGTGTTCGTGCTGATGCTGTACTTCATCGGCTCGGCGCCGCAACTCAAAGCAGCGTTGTATTTGCTGGCGCCGGCCAGCCGCCGCGGGCGGGTCCGCGCGCTCGGCGACGAGGTGCTGCACCGGGTCGGGCGATACGCCATCGGCGCTCTCGCAGTGGCCGCACTGGCCGGAACGGTCACCGCCATCTTCACCGTCTCTGTCGGTCTCGGCGAATACGCCCTGCCCCTGGCGATCCTGGTCGCGCTGCTCGATCTCGTCCCGCTCGTGGGTGCGATCATCGGCGCGGGTTCGGTGTGCCTCGTCGGGTTCGCCACCTCGCTACCGGTGGGCATCACGTGCGTGATTTTCTACCTGATCTACGAGCTGCTGGAGGGGTACGTCGTCTACCCACGCGTCATGCGTTCGTCGGTCGACGTCCCCGAATACGTCACGATCGTCGCCGTCCTCGTGGGCGGAGCTGTCGCGGGCATCGTCGGCGCGCTGCTGGCCCTCCCCGTCGCGGCCACGATCCTCCTGCTCATCCGCGAGGTCTGGGTACGGCGACAGGATGTCAGCTGAGCCGCGTGACCTATGAATGCCAAAGGCATTCGGTTACGTATGCTTGCGGCATGGCAATTCGTAAGCGTGCGGCATCGTCACCAGTCTGCGAGTAGCGGCGTCCACCCGAGTTCGCGCCGCCGCACTGGCTGCACGGACCGGACGAAGCATCGACGAGATCGTCGACCAAGTCTTGGACGCCGATGAGACAGCGAGTTCTACAACCAGAATTGAACTCGACCTGATCGGCAAACGGCCTGACCGAGATCTCATGCGCGCGATGCGAAACGTTCGGGCGGTAAGCGAGCGTCGCCTGGTGCACCGCCAGTTTCGAAACACTTCGCACGCATAAGGTCGGGCAGGTGATCCGAGTCTTTCTGGAAGTCTGACGCCGCTATTCGGAGAGGAAGTGCGCGTGGGTAGGTCGAAGTTGTCGAAGATCCCGGTGCCGGGACGAGTCGAGCGACTGCTAGACGATGCGCTGGATAAGGGCCTCGCGGTACAGCGGCCGGTAGTCCAGAAGTATATTGCGCGGATTCACGCAAAAAGCCCGGAGATGACGCCGGCAGAGGCCATCACGCAGCTCGAGCGCCTGTACCGCAGGACCGTCATCGGCATCGGGGGCGCCTCCGGGGCCGCGGCAGCGGTGCCCGGCGTCGGAACCGCCGCAAGCGTGGCCTCCGGCGCCGCCGAGATCACCGCGTTCGTCTCGGCCTCGGTCATGTACGTGCTCGCGCTGGCCGAGCTCTACGGAGTTCCGGTCAGCGATCCGGACAACCGGCGTGCCCTCGTTGTCGCGGTGCTGGTTGGCGAGGGCGCCGACCGGGTGATCGCGGGCGCGGCGTCCGACTCCGCTCACTGGGCCCAGATGCTCGGCAAGACGACGTCGAAGGAGAGGATCACTGGCATCAACGGGCGGCTGACGCGCATGCTGCTCACCCGCTTCGGCGCCCGGCAGGGCGCGCTGCTGTTCGGTCGGGCGCTCCCGCTCGGCATCGGCGCCGGCATCGGCGCGGCCGGCAACGCCGCACTGGCCAAGGGCGCGATCAAGTCGGCGCGGCGGGCGTTCGGCCCGCCACCGAAGGCGTTCCCGCCCCGAGTCGTCGACAGCGCACCACCGGAGCACTTCCGCCCCCGGCCGCGGCGTTGGTAGGTTTTCGGTTCACCCCGATTCAGGAGGTTTGCGTGTTCGTTGTCGTCTTGACCGACGAAGGCCATCAGCTCGTCGGACCCCGCGCGGTGGGTCCGTTCGACGAGTACGACGCTGCGCAGCAGTCCGCGACCGCTCTCGTGCACCAATGGGAGGTCGAGTCCGGGCAGGCACCGACGGCGACCGTCGTCCGGGTCGAGGAGCCGATCACCGGTGTGGTGGTCGGCGAACTCCAGTAGTCGTGCCTACCTCGGCTTGCCGTCAGCGGCGAACGATCGCGGCCGACTCGGCGCCGAGGACGAGGCGTGCACCCTCCAGGTGCGCCGGTCCGGTGGCGAGGACGATCTCCCTGGCCGTCACCGGCAGCGACTGTTGCGCGGCAGCCAGGTTCACCGCGACGTCGAAGCGACCGCGATGCACGACGACCCAGTCCGCTTCCTCGTCGTAATCGAGCGCGACCGCGGTGAGATCGCCGTCGCGCAGGTCGGGTTCCGCCGCACGCAACGCGATCAGGGCCAGGTAGAGCTCCAGGACGGCGGCGTGCTCGTCGCCAGTCGGTTCCGACCAGTCCAGGACGGCGGTCCGGTACGCGGCCGGGTCCTGCGGATCGATCATCTGGGAGACGTCCCAGCCGTGGTCGCCGAACTCGGCGAGCCGGCCCGCGCCGGTCGCTTTGGCGAGCGCCGGCTCGGGGTGCGAGGTAAAGAACGGCCAGCGAGTGGACGCCGCCCACTCCTCACCCATCCAAAGCATGGGGGTGAACGGCGAAGTCAGCAGCAGCACCGCCCCGATCCGCAGGCGGCCAGGTGAGGTGAGCTCCGGCAGGCGGTCACCGACGGCTCGATTGCCGACCTGGTCGTGGTTCTGCAGACACACCACGAACTGCCAGCCGCGTACCTGGCATGGGTCGATCGGGCTGCCGTGCTCGCGGTGGCGGAACGTCGAGTAGGTGCCGTCGTGCAGGAACGCCTTCGTGAACGTCTTGGCGAGGACGGGGAGTGAACCGAAGTCGCAGTAGTAGCCCTGACGCTCGCCGGTGAGTAGAGCGTGCAGGGCGTGATGGACGTCGTCGTCCCACTGCGCGGCCAGCCCGTACCCGCCCTGCTCGCGCGGCGTGATCACGATCGGATCGTTGAGGTCGGATTCCGCGATGAGAGTGAGTGGGCGCCCTAGCGCGACGGACAGCTGATCGGTCGTCGCCGACAGTTCGGCCAGGATGTGTGTGGGGGACGAGTCCTGCAACGCGTGCACAGCATCGAGGCGCAGCGCGTCGACGTGGTAGTCACGCAGCCACATCACGGCGTTGTCGATGATGAAGCTTCGTACGGCGCGTTCCTCGACGTTGACGAGGTCACCCCAGGTGTTGCGACCGCTCTTGAGGTACGGGCCGAAGCGCGGCAGGTAGTTGCCCGAAGGCCCGAGGTGGTTGTAGACGGCATCGAGGACGACCGCGAGGCCGAGCCCGTGCGCCGCGTCGACGAAGCGTTTGAAGCCGTCCGGACCGCCGATCGGCTCGTGCACGGCGTACCAGTCGACCCCGTCGTAGCCCCAGTTCCAGACACCATTGACGGAGTTGACCGGCAGCACTTCGACGTGCGTGACGCCCAGGCGCACCAGGTGTTCGAGCCGTTCGATCGCAGTGTCGAACGTGCCGCCCGGTGTGAACGTCCCGATGTGCAACTCGTAGACGACTGCTGCGCGCAGATCCCGGCCGGTCCACGCCTGGTCGTGCCAGACGAAGGCGTCCTGGTCGTAGACCCGGCTCGGACCGTGGACACCGTCGGGTTGCCATCGCGAGGTGGGATCAGGCACCAGCTCGTCGGCGTCGTCGAGCAGGAAACCGTAATCGGTGCCGGAGGGGAGGTCCGGACCCGTCCACCAGCCGTCGCCGGCCGGGATCAACGGCGTGTCCGTGCCGTCGGCCCGAACCCGCAGATCGCTGACGATCGGGGCCCAGACGCACAGTGAAGTCACCTCTCCACCCTGCCCGGCCCACCTCGCGCCCGTAACAGCCGGGTGCGTTGAGTCGGCGCGGATAAGGGTAGAGGACTCGTCATGAGCATCGTGACGGTCGGGGCCGCCGGACGATTGACGGTCGAGGAGGCGTGGGAGCGGTACGCGAACATCGGCCTGTGGTCTGACTGGGCGCCACAGCTCAGCCGGGTCGAAGCGTCCGGCGAGAGGCTCGGGTTCGGGGTCACCGGCCGGTTGTTCGGTCCGTTCGGCGCGCCGGTCGCCGACTTCGTCGTCGGTGCGGTGGACGAGGACGCGCATCGATGGTCGTGGACGGTCCGCCGCTGGCCGATCACCCTGCAACTCGAGCACGTCGTGACGAAGCAGGGCGGCGGTGCGTCGACGGCACTGCGTATCGAGGGGCCGCTGCCCGTCATCGTGGGCTACGCGCCGATAGCCCGGTTCGCCCTGCAGCGCCTGGTGTCCAAGCAGCCGCGGCCGACCGTCAAGACCGAGGCAGTGCCCGCCATGTACGTCGATCCGGACGACGACCGTCCTGAAGGCGACGCCGCGCCAGCCGACCCGGGAAGACCGAGCCCAGGGCCCGGAAATCGCCGAGGCTGACCTCGCCGCATGCCGACCAAGAGCACCCAAGGGCAGATCCCATCGTGGGTTGACAGCCCGCGAGCACTGTGTAGTTCGCCTTTCGTCATGGGCCCCTCGGGTACGAAGCCTGCGCATTTGTTTGGAACTGATCGCGGTTGACGGCGTCCTCGGGCCGATCCGCCCCCTGGGCTTCGTTCGGCGCGAACGTTGGCCGCAGCTGGGCCATCGGGGGTTGCTGGGGGAAACCCTCGTCGACCTGCTCCGGAGCATCCCGAGCCGCCGCTGAACATCCCTGCGCTCAAAGCGCGGCTTGCGCCCCCGCACTGCCTCGCCGGGCTCCCGCCGAGGCAGGGGAGTGCTGCCCATGTCGCCGCGCTGCGTGTGGCGGCGGGCGGAAGGTACGGTTTGGCCGACGGCGAAGCACGTGTGGACGCGTGGCGCAGCAGCCGCCACCGTCCCGAGTTCCAGGAGATGTGATGAGCGACCAGGGTTGGGGCCAGCCTCCGAACAACGACCCACAGGGTCAGCCGGGGCCGTACGAACAGGGTCAGCCGGGGCCGTACGGACAACCCGGTCAGTACGGCCAGCAACCCGGTCAATACGGCGCTCAGCCCGCTCAGCCGTATGGCCAACCCGGTCAATACGGCCAGCAACCCGGTCAATACGGCGCTCAGCCCGCTCAGCCGTACGGCCAACCGGGTCCGTACGGCGGCCAACCCGGTCAGTACGGCCAACCCGCGTACGGCGACCAGTACGGCCAGGGTTACGGCCAGCCAGGGGGCCAGCCGCCCTACGGGCCGCCGCAGAGCGGCAACGCGAACAAGACGATCTTCGCCGCGCTCGGCGTGGTGGTGGTCGCCGGAGTGGTCGTGCTGGTGCTCTTCCTGACCGGCGTCTTCGGCGGCAACAGCGCCAATACCAGCTCGCCCAAGGCCGCGGCCAAATCTTTCTTGGACGCCGCGAAGAACCGCAACCTCGACGGAGTCAAGGCTGCTTTGTGCTCGAAGGACGCCAAGACCGCGCACTTCATCGACAACTTGTCCAAGGTCCGGATCGTCTCCTACACGATCGGCAGCACGACGCAGACGGACGGTTCGCACGCCACGGTCGCAACACAAGTGACCACCAACGCCGTCCCGAGCCCGACGGAGACCGATCTGTCCGTGGTCAAGGAGAGCGGCGCGTGGAAGGTCTGCTTGACCGGCAGCGGGAATTCCACCTCGTCCAAGGGCGCGAGCGCTCCCAGTTACAGCGGGCCCAGTTACGGCGTGCCCAGCTACAGCCTGCCTAGTTACGGCGGCGGCAGCTACAGCATCCCGAGCTACTCGATCCCTAGTTACGGCGGCTCGAGCTACCCCGTGCCGAGTTACTCACTCCCGACCAACTGACCGGGGCCGTCGTCGCCGCACGGTCAGGCTCACCGACGCCTTGATAGCCGCCACTGCCATCGGGCACGGGTTGCCCGTCATGACACAGGACCTGCCAACTCAGCGAACGACGAGCGCGACCGGGTAATCGGCGAGCAGTTCGCCGACGGCGATCTCACGCGGGACGCGGCGCCCGGACAGGACGTCGGTGCCCGCCCCGCCGAGGTCAAGCACCGTGTCGTGCCAGCCGCCGGCCCGGTCGAGCCGGACGGGTAGGCGGGTGGCCACGGTGATGGCGCCACCACGGTCGTAGGCGATGACGTGCTCGGCCGACGCACCGTCCGCGATCAGCGGTGCGTAGCCGGAGAACAGATCGGGCCAGTCCCGCCGCAGCCGCAGCGCTCGCGACACGACCCAGAGCTTCGCGGCACCGGACGCGTCGACCGGCGGCGCGGCTCCGGCGGCGTCCAACTGGTCGAGCAGGTTGCGACGCGCGTCGATGTCGACCGCACGACGATTGTCGGGGTCGACGAGCGAGTCCTCCCACAACTCGGTGCCCTGGTAGACGTCGGGCACGCCCGGCATCGTCAGCTGGACGAGCTTCTGCCCCAAGGCGTTCACGCGTCCGAACGGCGTGATCCGCTCCACGAAGCGAGCCAGCGGCGCGTGGACGTCGGGAGAGTCGTAGGCGGCGTCGACGACCGCGTGCACGGCGTCCTCGAACTGCTGATTCGGGGCCGTCCACGTGGTCGAGGTCGCCGCCTCGCGCATCGCCTTCTCGACGTAGGCGTGCATGCGGTCGCGTTCGATGAACCCGACGCCTGCGAAGGTCTGCCAGAGCAGGTAGGCGAAGCCGGCGTCGGGCAACGGAGCGTCGGCCATGAGCCCCCGAACGAGCGTTGACCATTCGTCGGGCACCTCGCTGAGCACGGCGAGCCGGGCGCGGACATCTTCGCCGCGTTTGGTGTCGTGCGTCGAGAGCGTGGTCATCGCCCGCGGCGCCATCTGCTGGCGGCGGTACTGCGCACGATGGAACGTGTCCAGAGGCACCCCGAAGTACGCGGGGTCGCCGCCGACCTCGTTCAGCGCGACGAAGCGTGTGTAGCGGTAGAACGCGGTGTCCTCGACCCCCTTGGCCATGACGGCGCCGGAGGTCTGCTGGAAGCGTGCGGCCAGTTCGTCGTCGGGGTCGGCGAGTCTGGGCCCGAGTGCCTCGAGCGTGCCCGCGAGGTCGGGGCGCGCGCCGGCCGCGGTGTCGAGCGCCGCGGCCAGGTCGTCGGCACCGGAGGGCAGGTACGAACGGTAGACCGGGAACGCGACGAGTAGCTCGGCGATCGCCTCGGGGGCCCGCTCGACGTCCGGGACGAGGCGGCCCAACCTGTTCACCTCGGCCTGCAAGATGGTCCCGACGGCCGCTCGCTTGCCCCGCTGCACATGCTCGGGCGAGGTGAGCGGGTCACCGGTGAGTTCGCGGTACAGATCGGTGAACGCGCGCTCGGCCGCGGTATCGACGAACACACCTCCGACCTCGGTCAGGGCGTCGTAGCCGGTGGTGCCGTCGATCGGCCATTCGATCGGCAGTTCCTCACCGTGTTCGAGGATCTTCTCGACCAGCAGCCAGGAGTCCGGTCCGGCGAGATCACGCAGTCGTTGCAGGTAACGCAGCGGATCGGCCAGACCGTCCGGATGATCGACGCGCAACCCGGCGATCGCGTCGTTGTCGACCCAGCGGGCGACCTGCTCGTGCGTGGCGTCGAAGACCACGTCGTCCTCCACCCGCAGCCCGGCCAGGGTGGTGACCGCGAAGAACCGCCGATAGTTCTGCTCGGAGTCGGCGCGCCGGTAGTTGACCAGCTCGTAGTGCTGGCGATCGTGGACGGCTTCGGCATCGTCGCCCTCGGCCGGCTCGGTTCCCGGGGCGATCGGGAATCGGTGCTCGAAGTAGCAGAGCTCCGCGCCGCCTGCGAGCGGACCATTCGGCGCAGCGCCGCCGACGACCTCGAGCTGGGTCGGCTCGTAGTCGTCGCCGAGCACCGGAAGAAGGATGCGGCCACGGGCCCACTCGATGTCGAAGAACGACGCGTGCTCGGCGTCGCGACCGTGCTGGAGGACGTCCCACCAGGCCTTGTTCGCGAAGGCATCGTCGACGCCCGCGTGGTTGGGCACTATGTCGACGACGATCTTCAGGGTGCGCGAGCGCGCGGCGGCGAGTAGGCGCGTCCAGCCGTCGATGCCGCCGCGCTGCGGGTCGACGGTGTTCCAGGCGATCACGTCGTAGCCGTGGTCCGAACCGCGCGACGACGGGAGCAGGGGCGACAGGTACGCGGCGTCGACCCCGAGGGTGGCGAGATAGTCGCACACGTCCGCGGCGGCGTAGAGATCGAAGGACTGCCGCACCTGCAAGCGGTAGGTCGAGGTCGGCGTCATCTGCTAACCAACCCGTTGCAGGACCACGAGCGACCGGGCACCCACCGCCACGTGGTCACCGGCCTTCACGATGCGCTCGTCGGGGTCAGGGTCGGGGCCGAAGGTGTCGATCACGACCGACCAGCTCGAGCCGTAGTCGTCGCCGGGCACAGTGAACTCGATCTCCTCGTGGTGCGCGGAGAAGCACAGCAGGAACGAGTCGTCGGCAACCCGCTCGCCTCGCGAGTCGCGGTCGGGGATGCCCTGACCGTTGAGGAACACCGCGATGCTCTTGCCGAAGCCGGAATCCCAATCCTCTTCGGTCATCACGGTGCCGTCGGGGGTGAACCAGGTGATGTCGGCCATCTGGTCGCCGCGGCGCGTGGGGCGCCCGTCGAAGAACCGGCGCCGGCGGAAGATGGGGTGCTCGCGCCGCAGATCGGCCACCTGGCGCGTGAAGACCAGCAGGTCGACGTCCATGCTCGTCCAATCGATCCAGGTCAGCTCGTTGTCCTGGCAGTACCCGTTGTTGTTGCCCTGCTGGGTGCGCCCGAGCTCGTCGCCGTGGCACAGCATCGGCACGCCCTGGCTCAGGAACATCGTGGCGATGAAGTTGCGTTGCTGCCGGCCGCGCAAGGCGAGGATCTCGGCGTCGTCCGTGGGTCCCTCGACGCCGCAGTTCCAGGAGCGGTTGTGGCTCTCGCCGTCGTTGTTGTCGTCTTGGTTCGCCTCGTTGTGCTTGTCGTTGTACGAGACCAGGTCACGCAGGGTGAAACCGTCATGCGCGGTCACGAAGTTGATGCTCGCGACCGGTCGGCGTCCGGACGTCTCGTACAGGTCGGCCGAGCCGGTGATGCGGGCCGCGAACTCGCCGATCGTGGCGTCTTCACCGCGCCAGAAGTCACGCACGGTGTCGCGGTACTTGCCGTTCCACTCCGTCCACTGCGGCGGGAAGTTACCCACCTGGTAACCGCCCGGTCCGACGTCCCACGGCTCGGCGATCAGCTTCACCTGGCTGACCACCGGGTCCTGCTGGACGAGTTCGAAGAAGGTCGAGAGCCGGTCGACGTCGTAGAACTCGCGGGCCAGAGTCGACGCGAGATCGAAGCGGAACCCGTCGACGTGCATCTCGAGCACCCAGTACCGGAGCGAGTCCATGAGCAGTTGCAGCGAGTGCGGATGCCGGACGTTCAGCGTGTTCCCGGTGCCGGTGTAGTCCATGTAGAACGCTTCTTCGCCCTCGACGAGGCGGTAGTACGCGGGGTTGTCGATGCCGCGGAAGCTGAGCGTCGGGCCCAGGTGGTTGCCCTCGGCCGTGTGGTTGTAGACGACGTCGAGGATCACCTCGATGCCGGCCTCGTGCAGCTCGCGAACCATCGCCTTGAACTCCTGCACCTGACCGCCGGGCGACGTGCTCGACGAGTATTTGTGATCGGGGCTGAAGAACCCGATCGTGTTGTAACCCCAGTAGTTCGCCAGCCCCTTGTCGACGAGCGTCGAGTCGTTCACGAAGTGGTGCACCGGCATCAGCTCGACGGCGGTGACGCCGAGGTCGGCGAGGTGCTCGACGACGACCGGATGCGCCATGCCCGCGTAGGTGCCCCGCAGCTCCTCGGGCACGCCGGGGTGCGTCTCGGTCATGCCCTTGACGTGCGTCTCGTAGACGACCGTGTCGGCGTAGGCCCGCTTGGGCGGGCGGTCCACGCCCCAGTCGAAGTAGGGGTTGATGACGACGCACTTGGGCAACTGGGTCGCGGAGTCCTCGTCGTTGTAGCTGTCGTTGGGATCTGGGGCGCCCCACTTGTATCCGAACAGCGATTCGTCCCATTCGATGGTGCCGTCGATCGCCTTGGCGTAGGGGTCGAGCAGCAGCTTCGCGGGATTGCAGCGCAGGCCCTTGGCCGGGTCGTTCGGGCCGTGCACGCGATAGCCGTAACGCTGGCCCGGCTCGACGCCGGGCAGGAAGCAGTGCCAGACGTAGCCGTCGACCTCGCGCAGTTCGACGCGCTGTTCGGCACCGTCGGTGTCGAACAGGCAGAGCTCGACCTTGTCCGCGATCTCGCTGAAGAGTGCGAAGTTGGTGCCCGAACCGTCGTAGGTGGCGCCCAACGGATAAGCATGGCCGGGCCAGATCTGCACTGCGGCTCCTTCTCGATCGGTGCGGTGGGGATCCCAGCCTTCCAGGCGGGTCGTGCGGGCCGTCCTACCCACCCCGTGATCGGGTTACCGGCGGTACCGGACCGGTCACAGTCAGGATGCGAGCGGACCGCCGGCGGGAGCGACCGGCGCGGTGTTGCCCAGCCAGTCCAGGACCTCCCCGGCCTCGAGCACGTACCAGCGCGATCCCGCGGTGATCACGTCCCGAGTCGGGCGGTTCGAGAAAATACTTCGGCGTTCACGGGCGTGAGTGTGCATGGCGCCAAGGTTGTCGTACCCGCCTCGTACCGTGGGCTCATGCGCGTTCGTACCGACATAGCTCCCTCGACCGGCAAGTTCGAGGTCGTCTCCGACTTCGAACCCTCCGGTGACCAACCGACCGCGATCGCCGAGCTGGAGAGGCGGATCACCGCCGGCGACAAGGATGTCGTGCTGCTCGGTGCCACGGGTACCGGCAAGTCGGCCACCGCCGCATGGCTCATCGAACGCCTGCAGCGCCCGACGCTGGTAATGGCGCCGAACAAGACCCTCGCCGCTCAGCTGGCGAACGAGCTGCGCGAGATGCTGCCCAACAACGCCGTCGAGTACTTCGTGAGCTACTACGACTACTACCAGCCCGAGGCCTACGTCCCGCAGACCGACACCTACATCGAGAAGGACTCCTCGGTCAACGACGAGGTCGAGCGGCTGCGCCACTCGGCCACGATGTCGCTGCTCACCCGTCGGGACGTCGTGGTGGTGGCCACGGTGTCGTGCATCTACGGTCTCGGTACCCCGCAGGAATACGTCGACCGCTCGCTGCGGCTGCGCGTCGGGCAGCAGATCGAGCGCGAGACCATCCTGCGGCGGCTCGTCGACGTGCAGTACAACCGCAACGACCTGTCCTTCACCCGTGGGACGTTCCGGGTCCGCGGCGACACCGTCGAGATCTTCCCGGTCTACGAGGAGCTCGCGATCCGCGCCGAGATGTTCGGCGACGAGATCGAGCGGCTGTACTACCTACACCCGCTCACCGGCGAGGTCGTCCGCGAGGTCGAGGAGGTGTTCGTCTTCCCGGCCACCCACTACGCCGCCGGTCCCGAGCGGATGGAGCGTGCGATCCACGGCATCGAGCAGGAGCTGGCGGCGCGCCTCGCCGAGCTCGACGGCCAGCAGAAGCTGCTGGAGGCCCAGCGGCTGCGCATGCGCACGAGCTACGACATCGAGATGATGCGGCAGGTCGGGTTCTGTTCGGGCATCGAGAACTACTCGATGCACATCGACGGCCGCACCCGCGGCAGCGCCCCGAACTGCCTGCTCGACTACTTCCCCGAGGACTTCCTGCTCGTCATCGACGAATCGCACGTGACCGTCCCGCAGACCGGCGGCATGTACGAAGGGGATATGTCGCGCAAGCGGCAGCTCGTCGACCACGGGTTCCGGCTGCCGTCGGCCATGGACAACCGCCCGCTGAAGTTCGAGGAGTTCACTGAGCGGATCGGGCAAACGGTCTACCTGTCCGCGACGCCGGGAAATTACGAGCTCAACCTGGCGCAGGGCGACTTCGTCGAGCAGGTCATTCGCCCGACCGGCCTGGTCGACCCCGAGATCATCGTCAAGGGCACCAAGGGCCAGATCGACGACCTCGTCCACGAGATCGGCCTGCGCACCGAACGCAACGAACGCGTACTGGTCACGACGTTGACGAAGAAGATGTCCGAGGACCTCACCGACTACCTGCTCGAACTGGGCATCCGGGTGCGCTGCCTGCACTCCGAGGTCGACACCCTGCGCCGAGTCGAGCTGCTCCGTGAACTGCGGATGGGGGAGTACGACGTCCTGGTCGGGATCAACCTGCTCCGTGAGGGTCTCGACCTACCCGAGGTGTCCCTGGTGTCGATCCTGGACGCGGACAAGGAAGGCTTCCTACGGTCCGGGCGCTCGCTCATCCAGACCATCGGCCGCGCGGCGCGCAACGTGTCGGGCCAGGTGCACATGTACGCCGACACGATCACCCCGTCGATGGCCCAGGCGATCGAGGAGACGAACCGGCGGCGGGAGAAGCAGGTTGCCTACAACGTCGAGCACGGCATCGACCCGACCCCGCTGCGCAAGCGGATCGGCGACATCACCGATCTGCTGGCCCGCGAGGCCGCCGACACCGAGGTGCTGTTGGGTGGCGCTGTCCCCGTCGGGGGCTCCGGGCGGTCGCAGTCGCGCGGCAAGTCGCCGTCGCCGGGCAGGAACGGGCGCGGGGCCGGTGGCCGTTCGGGCGGGGTGGTCGGTGTCGGTGCGCACGCCGGGGGTGGCCTCGACGTCGCCGAGATGCCGCGGGCCCAGCTCGCCGATCTGATACAGCAGTTGAACGACCAGATGCTCGGCGCCGCTCGCGAACTGCAGTTCGAGGTCGCCGCCCGGTTGCGGGACGAGATCGGCGAACTGAAAAAGGAACTGCGCGGTATGGACGCCGCGGGGGTGGGCCAGTGAGCGACGCTTGCGGAGCGAACAGAGGGCATGGCGTCTTGTGCGGCCCGAACGGAGTGGGCGAGTGTCTGGTGGCGGACTGAGCATCGCCGAGATGGACCCGCTATACCGTCCGCGCACCGACTACCCCGACGACGCGGACGTCTGCGAGTTCGGCGGCGTGTCGGTCGCCGTCTCGGTAACCAACACCGACCCGGCTTCGGCGCAGGCGCAGTGGATGGCCGACCGCGAGGTCACGCTCGTCGTGGGCGACGACGTCACGCCCGACGAGTTGCGGCGACTGCTGCCAGAGTTCGTCACGCACGCCGTATCGCTGGCCGAGCGTCCTAGCGCGGCGTCTCTCACGTTGCCCAGCCGAGATGTGGACCGGTGCCGCGTGGCGCGGGAGGCTGGTCTGACGGCAACGGCCATCCTGGCCGTCGCCGATCTGGGGCGGCCGGCGCGAGCTGCCGTGCGGCCAGCCTGCACGACGATGGTCGTACGTGATGCCGAGCCGGTCGACGCCGAGCCGGTTGCCCGGCTCTGGTGCGAGCAGGCCGAATACGAGGCGCGCGTAGGCACGTTGCGCGTCTCGGCCGCCATCCGTGCCGCGATCACGACCGGCGTCCCTAGGTATATCGCCAACGGCAGCATGGTGCTTGTGGGCGAGGTCGACGGCGTGCCGAGCGGTGCCGTGGTGGCCGAGACGGCCGAGGCGTCGTCATGGTCGGGCACAATGCTCGCGCTCGATCCGGTCAGTTACCTTGCAATGGCCTCCACGACCGCCGCAGCCCGCGGGCGTGGTGTGGCCTCACAGCTCGTCACCGAACTGCATCGCCGGCACCGGGCAGCAGGAATAGCAGCGAGCGCATTGCACTACAGCGCGTACAACCCGTTGTCGATCCCGTTCTGGTCCCGGCACGGGTACCGTCCGGTGCTGACGTCGTTCACCTGCGCGCTCGGGTAGGCGTGCGCGCCCGAGTGAACGCTGCCAAGATGAGCCCAGGCTTATCGGCCGTCGACGGGAGATGCAGATGGGCAGGACAGGAACGGTTCAGGGCAAGGTCGTCGCGATCACTGGCGGCGCGCGGGGTATCGGGTACAGCACGGCCGCCCGCCTCATCGCCGATGGCGCCAAGGTCGCGATCGGCGACATCGACGCACAACGGCTGAAGGAGGCTGTGGGCGATCTCGGGATCACGGCCTACGCGCACCTCGACGTCACCGATCCGGATTCGTTCGAGAGCTTCCTCGACCACGTTGAGGACGTCCTCGGCCCGATCGACGTCCTCGTCAACAACGCCGGCATCATGCCGATCGGCGCGTTCGACGCGGAACCCGACCAGGTCACGCGCCGCATGGTCGAGATCAACGTGCTGGGCGTGATGTTCGGCAGCAAGCTGGCCCTGAAACGCATGCTCCCGCGAAAGAGCGGTCACGTGATCAACATCGCGTCGCTCGCCGGCGAGAGCTACGTACCCGGCGGGGCCACCTACTGCGGCACGAAGCATGCGGTCAAGGGCTTCACCGAATCGCTGCGGCGCGAATACCGCAACTCGGGAGTGCACTTCTCGCAGGTCATGCCGACGTTCACCAACACCGAACTGGTCGCCGGCACCGGCGGCTCGAAGGGCGTGCGGAACGCCGAGCCCGAAGAGATCGCCGAGGCGGTGGCGTCGCTCGTCGTATCCCCGAAACCGCGCGTACGGGTGACCAGGCTGGCCGGTGCGATCGTCGCGTCCCAGGCATACCTGCCCCGCGTGATCACCGAACAGCTCGGCCGGGCGCTCGGCGTCGAATCCACCTTCACCACCGCGGTCGACAACACGGCCCGCCAGGTCTACGAGGACCGCGTCCGCAACACGTGAGGCCAGCTTGGGTCCCCGCCGACCCGGCGGGTCAGGGTCGCGGCCGTGCGGCTTACCCGCTCGGCGATCCGGGCCCGCTGAGCGTCCGGCGTCGCCGCACCCGGGAAGGTCACTGCGACGCCCGCGATCGGGTGGCCGGAGTGGTCGAGCACGGCGGCGGCCACGGACGCCCAGCCGGGTGTCACCTCACCGTCCTCGAGCGCGTGACCACGGCGGCGGACGTCCACGAGAAGCGTGCGTAACGCCGACATCGACCGCGGGCCGACACCGGTCCTCAGCACGAAACCGGACGGGTTGGGGAACAGAGCACGAAGTTGCGGCGCCGGCAACGCGGCGAGGATCGCGCGACCGCTCGCGGTGAGCTGAGCGGGCAGCCGCACGCCCACGTCCGTGACGAGCGGTGGCCGACCCGGTGCGCGTTCCTCGATCACGTACACCACCTCGCGCCCGTGCTGGACGGCCAGATGCGCGGTGTGCCCGACGCGATCGACGAGATCGGCCAGCGGCACCCTCGCCAACCGTTGCAGGGGCGCCTGCCGGGTGAATCCCGAACCGAGTTCGTAGGCGGCGATTCCGAGCGCGTAGCGCCGATCCTCCGGCAGATGCGTGACGAATCCTTCGTCCAGCAACGTCCCGAGCAGGTGATAGACCGTGGATCGCGGCAGGTGGAGCTCCCGGGCGATCACCGCAGCCGGGATCGGTCCGGCCTGCTGACCGAGCAGTCGCAGGATCGCGAGGGTCTGCTTCGCTGCCGGCACCGTCGCCATGGGGGTGCAGCGTAGTCGCCACGTCTGGTATCCGAGACACACGGGGTGTCTGGTAACCCAGACACTGCCCGTCACTCGGTAGTGGTCCACGGTGCGCAGCGGTCTGATGGCCCTACCCGACGATCGCACCGACGGAGGCACCCATGGACGGCGCACGACCGGTCAGCGCCCCGCGCGGCACCACTCTCACCGCCCGATCGTGGCAGACCGAGGCGCCGATGCGGATGCTGATGAACAATCTCGATCCCGAGAACGCCGAGCGCCCGGACGACCTCGTGGTCTACGGCGGTACCGGTCGGGCCGCGCGCAACTGGGCGTCCTACGACGCTCTGATCCGCACCCTCACGACACTCGCGCACGACGAGACGATGCTCGTGCAGTCGGGCAAGCCGGTCGGGGTTATGCGGACCCACGAGTGGGCACCACGGGTGCTGATCGCGAACTCGAACCTAGTGGGCGACTGGGCGAACTGGACGGAGTTCCGTCGGCTCGAGAACCTCGGCCTCACGATGTACGGGCAGATGACCGCCGGCTCGTGGATCTACATCGGGACGCAGGGGATCCTGCAGGGAACCTATGAGACGTTCGCGGCCGTGGCGGCGAAGAGATTCGGCGGAACGCTAGCCGGGACGATCACGCTCACCGCGGGCCTCGGCGGCATGGGCGGGGCCCAGCCGCTGGCCGTCACCATGAACGACGGCGTCGCGATCTGCATCGAGTGTGATCCCGCCCGGATCGCGCGCCGCATCGACCACGGCTTCCTGGACGTGGAGGCCTCGAGCCTGCAGGACGCGCAGCGCCTGGCCGAGGAGGCTCGCGACGCCCGCCGCCCGCTGTCGATCGGGCTGCTCGGCAACGCAGCGTCACTCGTACCGCAATTTCTGGCCAACGACGCACCGATCGACATCGTCACCGACCAGACCTCCGCACACGACCCGCTGTCCTACCTGCCTATCGGCGTCGAATTCGGCGACTGGCACGACTACGCGGCCCGCAAGCCCGAGGAGTTCACCGGCCGCGCGCAGGCGTCCATGGGCCGCCACGTCGAGGCAATGGTCGGCTTCCTCGACAAGGGTGCCGAGGTGTTCGACTACGGCAACTCGATCCGCGGCGAGGCGAAGACCGCTGGATTGAGCCGGGCCTTCGACTTTCCGGGCTTCGTCCCGGCCTACATCCGCCCGCTGTTCTGTGCGGGCAAGGGCCCGTTCCGTTGGGCGGCGCTCTCGGGCGACCCCAAGGACATCGCGCGTACTGATCGAGCCGTCCTCGAACTCTTCCCGGAGAACGAATCGCTGGCGCGCTGGATAAAGATGGCGCAGGACAAGGTGCATTTCCAGGGCTTGCCGGCACGGATCTGCTGGCTCGGGTACGGCGAGCGGGACAAGGCCGGCGTGCGTTTCAACGAGCTCGTGGCAAGCGGTGAAATCAGTGCCCCCGTCGTCATCGGCCGCGATCATCTCGATTGCGGTTCGGTTGCCTCGCCCTATCGCGAGACCGAGGCGATGGCCGACGGTTCGGACGCGATCGCAGACTGGCCGTTGCTCAACGCAATGGTCAACGTGGCGAGCGGCGCGACGTGGGTGTCGATCCACCACGGTGGCGGCGTTGGCATCGGCCGCTCGATCCACGCCGGCCAGGTCTGCGTCGCCGACGGCACTGAGCTCGCCGCTGCGAAGATCGAACGGGTGCTTACCAACGACCCGGGGATGGGCGTCATCAGGCACGTCGACGCCGGCTACGAGCGGGCCGAGGACGTCGCGGCCCAGCGCGACGTGCGCATACCGATGACCGAGGGCGGGTAGATCACCGGACGCTGACGGACAGGAGAGGAGGCACGCACCGTGCACGGAACCTTCGACGGCATGTGGACAGCACTGGAACCCGTCGGCCGCGACCGGCGGACGGGTGGGTACCGGCGCTTCGCCTGGACGGCCGAGGACGCCACGTTGCGCGAGTGGTTCGCCGGCGAGGCGTCGGCGCGCGGGCTCGACCTCACGGTGGACCGCGCGGGCAACCAGTGGGCGTGGCTCGGTGATCCAGATTCGTGCGGGCCCGGCGTGGTCGTCGGCTCGCATCTCGACTCGGTGCCGGACGGCGGTGCGTACGACGGTCCCCTCGGCGTGGTGTCTGCCTTCGCCGCGCTGGATGCGTTGCGGGACAACGGATTCGACACGACCACGCCACTGGCGGTCGTCAACTTCGGCGACGAGGAGGGCGCCCGGTTCGGCGTCGGGCGCGCCGGCTCGCGTCTGATCACCGGCGCGCTCCCCGCCGACCGCGCCCGCGCGCTCACCGACGCAGGCGGCACCTCCATGGCCGAGGCGATGGGCGGCACCGCGGCCGGCCTCGGCCGCGACGACGAGACGCTGCGGCGCATCGGTACCTTCGTCGAACTGCACGTCGAGCAGGGACGTGCACTCGTCGATCAGGGCGCGGCGATCGGGGTTGCGAGCGCGATCCGCCCGCACGGGCGCTGGCGCATCGAACTGCCCGGGCAGGCCAACCACGCGGGCACGACAGGCATGGCCGAGCGGCACGACGCGATGATCGCGTTGGCACGGGTCGTACTCGCGGCCCGCGATGCAGCGAATCGGCACGGCGGGGTCGCGACGTGCGGCCGGGTCCGCGTGCTGCCCAACGGTGTTAACGCGATCGCGTCGCACGTGACGGCGTCCCTCGACTCCCGCGCCACTACTCCCGAGCAGGTGCACGCGATCGTGGCCGACATCGGCGTCGCGGTCGAAGCGGCCGGCGGCGAGATCGTCGAGGAGTCCTGGACCGGCGCGACGACGTTCCCCGCCGGTCTCACCGACCGTCTCGCCGGCGCGCTGCACGCGCCTGTGCTCGACACCGGCGCCGGACACGACGCCGGGATCCTCGCCGCCGCAGGTGTGCCGGCTGCGATGATCTTCGTCCGTAACCCGACCGGCGTCTCGCATTCACCGGCCGAGCACGCCGAACGCGCCGACTGCCTGGCCGGCGTCACCGCGCTGGCGACGGTGCTCGAAGATCTCGCCGGCCCATGACGAGCTACTTCGCGGCGCACGCGATCCTGCCCGACGGTCCGGCCCGCGACGTCCGGTTCGACGTCGTGGACGGCCGGTTCGCGTCGGTCACTGCGCACACGTCGCAGGGCAGCGCCACGGCGTTGCCGGGTGTGGTCCTGCCCGGGTTCGCCAATTGCCACAGCCACGCCTTCCATCGCGCCCTGCGCGGCCGCACGCACGCCGACGGCGGGACGTTCTGGACGTGGCGCCGCCGGATGTACGACGTCGCGGGCCTGCTCGATCCCGACACCTACCTCGCGCTCGCCCGGGCCGTCTACGCCGAGATGGCACTGGCGGGGATCACCGGCGTCGGCGAGTTCCACTACCTGCACCACGCGCCGGGCGGAGCGTCGTACGCGGACCCGAACGCGATGGCCGAGGCGCTGCGGCAGGGCGCCCGCGATGCCGGCATCCGGCTCACGCTGCTCGACGCCTGCTACCTGACGGGCGGCCTCGCGGGCGACGGCCACCTCCCGCTCGATGACGTCCAACGACGGTTTGCCGACCGCGACGCCGAAACCTGGGCCGAACGGGTCTCGCGGCTGCGGCCCGACGACGCGTTCCGCGTCGGCGCTGCGATCCACTCGGTTCGCGCGGTACCGCGCGCTGCGCTGCCCACGGTTGTCGTCGCCAGCCGCGGTGGCCCGCTGCACGTTCACGTTTCCGAGCAACCGGCCGAGAACGAGGCGGCGAGCGCGTACTACCGACGCACGCCGACCGAGCTGCTCGCCGACGCCGGTGCACTCGGCCCGGCGACGACCGCCGTGCACGCCACCCACCTGACCCCCGACGACGTCACGCTGCTCGGCGATGCGCGTTCCACCGTCTGCCTGTGCCCGACTACCGAACGCGACCTCGCCGACGGCATCGGGCCGGCGCCCGAACTGGTGGACGCCGGTGCCGCGCTCTCCCTCGGCAGCGACCAACACGCGTTGATCGACTTCTTCGACGAAGCCCGTGCGCTCGAACTTGACGAACGATTGCGATCCAGGCGCCGCGGCCGATTCGCGCCGGCCGCGCTGACCGTTGCAATGACCCGGCACGACAGCATCGGTGTCCCGGACGCGGGACGCCTCGAGGCCGGCGCGCGCGCCGACCTCGTCGCCGTCCGGCTCGACAGCGTGCGTACCGCAGGCGCTGATCCTGCCCAAGTGACCTTCGCCGCCGCCGCCCCGGACGTCGATACCGTGATCGTGGACGGGTCGGTGATCGTCGCCGGCGGCGTGCACACGCTCGGCGACGTGGGGCGGATGCTGCACAACACCATCAGCGAGATCTGGAGCGATGCATGATCTCCACCCTCGTGACCGGGATGGTTGAGCTGGTCACCAACGACCCGAGGGTCGACGGGACGCCGCTGGGCCTGCTGAGCAACGCCGCGCTGGTCGTCGAGAACGACCGGATCGTCTGGGTCGGCTCCGCAGCGGACGCTCCGGACGCGGATAGGCGTGTCGAGGTAGGCGGCACGGTGGTGCCGGGTTTCGTCGATTCCCATACCCACCTCGTCTTTGCCGGCGACCGTGCGGCCGAGTTCAGCGCGCGGATGGCCGGCGAGCCGTACGACGGCGGGGGGATCGTGTCGACCGTCGCGGCGACCCGGGCCGCGAGCGACGCCGAGCTGCGCGCGGGCGTAGTGGCGAGACTGGCGGAGTTACGCCGGCAGGGCACCACCACCGTGGAGATCAAGAGTGGGTACGGGTTAACCGTCCACGACGAACAGCGCCTGCTCGAACTCGCGGCCGGGCTGACGTCCGAGACGACGTTCCTGGGCGGGCACGTCGTGCCCGTCGGGAGTTCCCGCGACGAGTACGTCCGCCTTGTCACCGGGCCGATGTTGGCGGCGTGCGCACCGCATGCGCGGTGGATCGACGTCTTCTGCGAGCCGGCGAGCCCGCACGCATTCGACGCGGACGAAGCGCGGACGATCCTCACCGCTGGCCGGGACGCCGGGCTCGGCCTGCGCGTGCACGGCAACCAGCTGGCGCCCGGTCCCGGAGTCGCGCTGGCCGTCGAGCTGGGGGCCGCGAGCGTCGACCATTGCACCCACCTCACCGCTGCCGACGTCGACGCGCTGGCGAACGGCGAAACGGTGGCCACTCTGCTGCCCGGCGTCGAGTTCTCCACCCGCTCGCCGTATCCGGACGCCGTCCGCCTGCTCGACGCCGGCGCCATCGTCGCTCTCGCAACCGACTGCAACCCCGGCACGAGCTATACCTCGTCGATGCCGTTCGTCCTGGCGCTCGCGGTGCGCGAACTGCGCATGACGCCTGCCCAGGCGCTGTGGTCGGCCACGGCCGGCGCCGCGCAGTCACTGCGGCGTACCGATATCGGCCGCATCGTGGTCGGTGCGCGGGCCGACTTGTGCGTCCTGGCCGCGCCGACCTACCTGCACCTGGCCTACCGCCCCGGCGTGCCGATCGCCTGCGCACTGGATCTGGTGCGGAGGCCGAGCTGACCGGTCAGCAGGCGGAGGGTGTCGTGTTCGTCAGCGTGGCCCCGTTCCAGAGGGTGAGCAGGTCCGCCGCCGACACCGTGGCCCCGCCGTCGCTGACGAAGGAGACCGCGAAGGTGGGCAGGCCGCAGAAGGACGTCATGAGTATCGGGATCGAGAGTGACGCCGGGCAACTCAGCAGGTAACCGCGAGCCTTGTCGCTGACCTTCCATGGGCGTTTCGTGAAACCGATTGCGTCGAACTTGGCGATGAAGGAATCGACGTCGCACTTGGCCGCGAAGCGGAACACCGCGTACTCGGCCTTGGAGCCGGACAGTTTCGTGCACTGGACCTGATCGACCATCCCACTGATCGAGGTCGTCGGTGGCTTGAGTACGCAGTCGGCGCTCTTATAGGCGCCGGCCGTGTCACCAGGCTCCCGGCCGACAAGTTGCGTGAACTCGCCGTAGTCCGACCATTCACCGGTGGGGTTCCTCGAACCGCCCGAGCTCGATGCGCTCGATGAGCTCGAGCCGATCGACCTACCGGACGTAGGTGACACGGTCGGGGCCGGCACGGTCGGGACTGCCTTGAGCGTTGGGGTTGCTGCCGCCGTTGACCGCGACGATCACCGCAATGATCGCGGCAAGCACCACCACGACCGTCACCGCGATCATGATCAGTAACGGCCGGTTGTTCCGCACACCCGGCTGGGCCGACCGACGAGGGGGCATGGGCCCCGACACCTGGTTCGGACGCCCCTGGCCCCAAGGGGTGCGTGAAGCGACCGGGCCCGGTGTTCCATGGTCCGGAGCGCGGCGGAAAGGAGTTCGGCGGTCCGGCCTGCGGCGGCGACCCGCTTCAGGGCCACCGTGCGATCGCGGCGCGAGTCGAAGGCGCGGTAGACGACGCCCATACCGCCGCGTCCGATCACCTCTTCCAAGAGGTACGGGCCGAATTGCTCGACCACTGCGACTTGACCTCCACACCGTCGAGGCGATACGTCCGCCCTGTCCGGGCTGCGGCGATCCTATGCAACGCATCCGGACGTCGGCGGGCGGACATTCATGCGCACCCATCCGCATGCCAGGATCGAGAGCATGCCTTCCACCAGTTCGGGCGCAGGCCGCATCTGGCGTCGCATCGCCATTTCGTTGATCCTGCTGATCATCGTTGCGGTGGCGGCTGATCGGGTGGGCAACCACATCGCCGAGGACACCGCGGGGAGCACGATCCAGACCTCGCAGAAGTTGCGCAGCCAACCTCGGGTCGACATCGCCGGCTTCCCGTTCCTCACCCAGCTCGCCGCCGGCGATTTCGACCAGGTCACCGTGACCGCAACGAACGTCCCGGTAGGCGGGGACGGTGTGTCGGTGACGTTCCGCGAGATCCGGGTCGTGCTCGACCGCGTGACCGTGACGCGCGACTTCTCCCGGGTACATGCCCGAACCGCCGACGCCGTGGCGACCGTGGGCTACGGCGCGTTGAGCCAAGCCCTCGGCGTCGACGTCAGCTACGCCGGCAACGGACGGATCAAAGCGAGCAAGAAGATCTCGGTCCTGGGCCAGTCGTTCACCCCGACGATCACGGCCGCGCCGATCCTGACCGGGGGCGCCCTGAGCTTCGCCGCGGCCGAGATCAATGGCGCAGGCGCGCTCGGCGGCCAGGTGTCGCAGGTACTGCACGAGGTGTTCGGCGTGCCATTGCCACTAGGCGGCATCCCGTTCGACATCAAGATCCAGAAGCTGCAGGTCGACGCATCCGGGTTGGTCGTGCGGCTGGCGGGCGCAGACCTGACCTACACAAAGGGAAACTGACCGCAGGACGGGCCATGCGCCGGGGTGGTGGTGCACGACGCGACCGGATTACGTCGTGCGCTTGGCGAGGCGCCCCAGCGCCATGGTGACCCCTGCCGCGACCAGGAACGACAGGATCGAGGCACTCATCCAGGAAGATGGAGTGAAGTGCAACCAATGCCGGACGTGACCCCAGGCGTCGGCCCACCAGCCGATGTAGCCAGGGTTGACGAGTTGGTAGGCAGCGAAGCCGAGCAGCCACGGAACGAGCATCAGCGCACGGGTCGGCGCGGATTCGGACAGGTCCCAGTGGCGCCGGTTGATCAGGAAGTAGTCGACGGCGAAGACGCCGAGCAGCGGCACGAACACCCCGCCGATGAGGATGAGGAAGTTCTCGTAGTCGCCGACGTTCAGGGCGAGCGCCAGCACCGTGGCCAGGATCCCGATCATGACCGCGACCACGCGCCGATCCCACCGGGGCCGGAGGTTCTGGATCGAGACCGCGGTCGAGTAGGTGTCAACGAAGGACTGGTCCAGCTCGCGGCTCGCGAGCACGGCGAAGGCCAGCGTGCCGACCGGGATCGCGATGAACGCGCCGAACATCTGGTGATCGGTGCCGGACTTGGCGACGGTCAGAAGGGCGATGAGCCCGATCGCGTAGCAGGCGATCTGGGTCAGCGAGTAACCGACGAAGGTGCCGGTCACGGTATCGCGTACCGATTGCGAGTGGCGGGTGTAGTCCGCCGCGACCGGAACCCATGAGACCGAGACGCCGATGACGGTGTCGACGGCGATCCAGAACCCGTTGAACGTGCCGTGGCCGAGGTCCGGCAGCGGATTGCGCAGCAGCTGGATCGCCAGGTAGGTCAGGGCCGCAACGACCGCGATCGTGACGTAGCGGCGCAGCACCCGGATGAACCCCAGCGGGCGCAACGCGAGCACCGTGGTGATCACTCCGCCGACGACGACGTAGACCCATCGGGGCAGCGCGTCGAACACCTGGTGCATCGCGGTGCTGATCGTGACCAGCTCGAATGCCGTCCAGCCGAGCAGTTGGATGATGTTCAGCCCGGTCGGCAGCCAGGAGAGCCGGATGCCGAACAGTCCCCGCAGCAGGACCATGGCCGGCGCCCCCGTCTGGGTGCCGGGCACTGCGGACAACGACACGGCGGCGCTGCCCAGGACCGTCCCCAGGACGAGGGCGAGCAGGGCGGCGCCGAGGCTGAGCGCGTGGCCGTTGGCGAACGGGTAGAGCACGAAGTACGCGCCGGTGAAGCCGAGCAGGCTGACCCCGAGGTTGGACCACATGCCCAGCTGGTCGACGAGCCGTAGCGATCTGGGCGCGGGTTGGTCCAGGGTGAGCGGCACCTCGGCAACGTCGATGGCGCGTCGTTCGGTCCGTCGTTCGGTCGCGGTCATTCGTCTTCTCCCTACGCCGGCATTACCCGGACAGGTTCTGGCGGTCGGCGCAGCTGCTCCACGCCCTCTCAGCCCCTCCGTCGGAGCTCCCGCGGGTGGTCTTACAGGACAGCCATCCCCTGCGTGGGGGAGGACGCGTGGGCGTGGAACCGCTTCGGGATGCGGCCCGCAGCGTGCGCGAGGCGGCCGGCGCGGACGGCGAGGGCCATGGCTTCGGCCATCGCGATCGGGTCCTGCGCACGGGTGACCGCGGACGCCAGAAGCACGGCGTCGCAGCCGAGTTCCAGCGCGAGCGCGGCGTCGGACGCGGTGCCGATGCCGGCGTCGAGGACCACTGGCACGCCGGCCTCGCCGACGATCATTTCGATGTTGTGCGGGTTGCCGATGCCGAGCCCCGTGCCGATGGGGGAGCCGAGAGGCATGACGGCCACGCAGCCGGCCTGCTGCAGGCGCCGGGCGAGGACCGGGTCGTCGTTCGTGTAGGGCAGCACCTGGAAGCCCAGGGCGACGAGCTGCTGCGCTGCGTCGAGCAGCTCGATCGGGTCGGGCAGCAGTGTGCGCTCGTCCGCGACGACCTCGAGCTTCACCCAATCGGTCTCGAGCGCCTCGCGGGCGAGTTCGGCGGTGCGGACCGCCTCACGAGCTGTGCGGCACCCGGCGGTGTTGGGTAGCAGCCGGACGCCATGGCGGTCGATGACGTCGAGGATGGTGCCTCCGGTCGACGCGTCGACGCGGCGCATGGCGACCGTGCAGAGTTCGGTGCCGGAGGCCCGCAGCGTCTCATCGATCACCTGCAGACTCGGGGCTCCGCCGGTGCCCAGGATCAGGCGGGAGCCGAACTCGACACCGGCGATGATCAGCGGATCGTCCATGGTCAGCCTCCCTGCACGGCGATGATGAGTTCGACGGACTGGCCGTCGACCAGTGCGCGGGCCGGCCAGGTGCTGCGGGGCACGACCTCGCCGTCGACGACGGCTGCGCTGCCGCGGGCCGTCCCGGTGACGGCGAGGATGAGTTCGGCGACGCTCGTCCCCTCGGCGATCTCGTGCGGTTGCCCGTTGAGCCGGATGTTCATGCCGGCACCCGAGTGAAGCGCTGGGGGGCGAACGGCTCCAGCACCGCGGGCAGGGTGCCGTCGACCATGAGCTGGGCGACGCCGTCGGCGGTGACCGGCGTGAGCAGGATGCCGTTGCGGAAGTGCCCGGTGGCGTGGATCAGTCCGGGCACGCCGCTCGGCCCGACGAGCGGCGCGTTGTCCGGGGAGCCGGGACGCAACCCGGTGCAGACCTCGTCGAGCACTGCCTCGCTGAGATCGGGCAGCAGGGACTGCGCGTCACGGAGCAGCTCGTACACCGCGCCCGCTCGAGGTGCGCGGTCGAAACCAGCCTCCTCGGAGCTCGCACCCACGACGATGCGGCCGTCGGCGCGCGGCACCAGATAGATCGGGGTGCCCTTGACCGACCCGCGCAGGACGTGCTGCAGACGAGGTGGTCCGGGCAGCCGCAGCCGCAGCGTCTGCCCCTTGACCGGACGCACCGCGGGGATCGCGTTCGCGGGCAGGCCCGGGACACGGCCCGACCAGCACCCGGCCGCGAGCACGACCTGACCGGCGCTGAGCTGCGTACCGTCGTCCAGCTGCGCGCCGATGACGCGGTCGCCGCTCGTGGTGATGGTGACGGCGTTGGTGAGGACGCGTACGCCGCGCCGGCTCAGCGCTGTCATCAGCGCCGCGTGCAGCAGGCGTGGATCGACCTGATGGTCGCCTGCGGCCAGCAGCCCACCCGGCAGGCCCGGGGCGACTGCGGGTTCGAGTTCGCGCAGCTCGCGTCCGGTGACCATGGCGACATCGACACCGAGCTGCTGCGAGAACGCATGCAGGTCACGCAGCCCTGCGAGGTCGGCGGCGTCCCAGGCCACCGCGACGGTGCCGCATTCGCGCAGTCCGATCGAGGTGTGCGTCTCGTCGACCAGTTCGGCGGCGAAGGCCGGCCACCGTCCGAGCGAGTCGAGGTTCAGGTGCAGCAGGGGAGTCTCGGTGAAGTGCAGCTCGGTGACCGGCGCGAGCATTCCGGCGGCCGTGTGCCACGCCCCGCGCCCGGGTTCCGGGTCAACGATCGTCACGCTCAGGCCGCCCTGCGCGCAGCGCCAGGCCGTCGCGGCGCCGATCACGCCCGCGCCGACGACGAGGACGTCTGTGGTCGCGCCGTTGCCTGCCGTTGCGTCCGCTGGCATTGCTCCCTCACGCCGGCATGACCCGGATCAGGTTCGACGGTCGGCTGCTGCCCTCTCAGTCCCCGCTGCCGGAGACTCCCGTGCATTCGCCATCCTACGCGTCGGGTACAGGCCGTCCGAAAGCCATGAGTCCCTGCTCGTCATGGGGCGCCAGTCCGTGCGCGCGGGTAGAAGGAATGCGCTGCCGCGTCAGATCCGTCTGTGGTCAGCAGGAAGGCGTGAGTAGCGGGCCATGAAGTGGCGGAGCAACGCACTGCCGATCCCACTTCTCTGACGATCGGGACGAAGGAGAATGTCTGAAGGAGACGGTCAGGCCGTGGGAGATCGTCACCTGCCGATCGCGATATGTCATGCACGTGGAAACCTCCAAGGCACCAGAAGCATGACGATGCCGACGGATGCTTCGATGTGTCCGGCTCGGCGGCGATGGCGGACGACGCAATGCTCTCTGATGGTTTGCTCCGGAAGATCAACTACAACGAAATTGCCTATATATCTGCCTTCGGAGTCCTGACTGCGGCGCACCCTACGCAGAATCGTACCTACGAGCGAGGCGTCGCCTAGCAAGGTTGCTGCCGCGATCAACGCTCGCTCACGCCGCGCGGGAGACGCGACCGCCGCCGACCTGACCCTGGGACGCCGCGCCCGACGTGGGGGCGCCTACCGGGGAGTTGGAGCCGCTGCGCAACCGACCGGCCGGGCTTTGAATACTCGTTCATCGCCGACGTCGAAAGCCGCGGACTGCCCTGCGAACCGGGCGCGACCAGCATGGCCGCGTTGCTGCGCGACCTGCTGCGAGTCAGCAAGGGCGAGGCGGCGCCGGTGTCGAGTTGGCGGCAAGCTCACAACAAATACCAAGAATCCCTAACGAGACATCTTCAGGGCAGGCACGGTTCGCTCCTCCGTCGTCCTCGCGCCGCTCCAAGACCCAAGCCCAGACGACCTCACATCCCCGGCCGCGAGCCGGAGCCTGCCGGACCACCACGCCGAGGCAGACACGTTCAAACTTTCTCTACTATGTCGAGATCGTCCTTAGGATGACCCTCGCCGAGTCGACTGAAAGTCTCCTTGTTCACATGCTGCAACCGCGGCTGGTAGACGTTTAGATACTAGGGTCGGCCCCGGGGCACGGAACTGGTCCTGCGACCAGCCCGTTTCCTCGGATCGCCCTCCGAACCGGTTATGTTGATCTTCACATAACAGGTTCGACGAACGGAGCTGGAAACAGAACACGACCACATCACCGCGTCGGCCCCCCGCAACCAACCTCATTAGCGCGACCACGAGCATATCAGCTATACCTCCGACGTGACCGATCCTGCAAATCCGCTACAGCAATATTTTGCAGCCAACAGTGGCCGGCTGCTACATAAATGGCATCACTACTTCGATATCTACCATCGGCACCTTGCGAAATTTCGCGGCACACCAATTTCACTCTTGGAAATTGGTGTCTTCCATGGCGGGTCGCTCCATATGTGGAGGGACTACCTAGGCCCCTCCGCTCATATAATCGGAGTCGATGTCGATTCGCGCTGCGCCGCACTGGCTGACGCTCGGGCCGAAGTTGTCATCGGCGATCAAGAGGACCGCAGCTTTCTCACCCGTCTGTGCGATCGCGCAGGACCGTTCGACGTCACAATCGATGACGGTGGGCACACAATGAGCCAGCAGGTCACTGCCTTTGACGTTCTCTGGCCGGCTGTACGGGAGTCGGGTATCTATTTGGTTGAGGATCGACACACCAACTATTGGCCGACTTACGGCGGTGGATTACGGCGCGAAGGCACCTTCATAGAACTTACCAAACGTCTCGTCGACCAAGTAAATGCTTGGCACAGCAAAGATCCAAGCTTTACCGTCGATTCGTTCACTCGCTCAGTTAGCGGGCTACACATCTACGACAGCATTGTCGTATTGGACAAGGCTTCGGTGCAACCGCCACGGCACAGCATTACTGGCATTCCGAGTTTCGATGACGATGCGACAAATCGTTTCCTTACCGCACAGCGCGCCTACGAAGAATCACTGAAAGACCTGCCGCCGCATTAGGAGGTCACGATCCAAGGTTGACGGCCACGATCGTCGTTCGATTTTGATTACGAGCGAGAACCGTGAACACTCTCATCAGCGGCCGCAGCCCAACAGCAACGATACTGCCGTCACCAGCTCTGACAACGCTAACCATCTGGGCGGCCCCCGCAGGGAAAGTCACACGAACCCCGTGTGAGCAGTCCGAACTGAATCGGAGGTAAATTCCCGCACCACTGGTCACATTGTGAACGGACGCGACCTTCCCCGTTGCCTCAGTTAGTACGGCTCCGGCCGCACCATCGTATAGCGTCTTGCCGCATATGGTAATTGCTGGTGCAGCATTCGTGCGCGGCTGAGGTTTGTCTGCTTGGCATCCTGCTGCAGCAGCTAGAGCAACCAACGCGGCGGCAACGGCGTATCCCCGTTGCCCAGTCAACCATTCTGTACGGCCGTCGATTTGCACGCCGGCGCCTCCAAAATCGCTTCGGCATACCCTTTCCGCATCACGGGACTGGCCAAGCGCTATCCCGATGGGCCGCTTTTAGGAGCACCTCTCCCATGCGTCGAACCAGCCGTGGATCCCGTCGAAGTTGGTGTCCTGAATAACGCCGTGTGCGCCGGTTTGGTTTATCGCCTAGCTGTCCCACGTTTAAGATCAGCATAGTTTGCGGTGAAGTACGGTACGGATGTTCCAACCGTGCGCCGCAATTGGCCGATGGTGTTGCCAAATGTAGGCGCTTCTGTAATTGCGTCTGCAGTTGAGGCATCGTCGAAGTGGTCGATACTATTACGTCATATGATGTGGGCTGCGCGTTCCACGATATCCCTGTCGTATAGTCGATTACCTGAAACCCGACGCCGAGACTGCCTCCCATGTAATAGGTGTCCGCGTACAGCGCGTCTCCAGGATTTATTGTGCGGTAATTCCACGCAACTTCAGTAGTGTGGTCGTCCGAAGACCATGCTTCCCACCACGCGAAGATGCCATTGAGAGAGGAGCCGACATCCGTTCCATCTTGAAGAAGTCTCTGAAGGCCGTTGTTGTAGTTCCAGCCACCAAGTCCTGCCCATACAGAGTATCCAGATGGTGATGAGCAGGAGCTTTGAAACCCTGGCTGGGTCCACTTCATAGTCGAGTCATAGAACGTATTCACATTAGTGGTGTTATTAATGGCCATTCCACCTGACCAGTTCGCACTCGCAGCGTGGTATTTCAGGCCGGCATTTGATCTATCTGTGAGACACATTCCAGGTGCAGCAGCCGACTTCCGATGGGAGTATATATCCTTCCACCCCGTAAGCGCCGCGGTGTCTATTGGGCGGCTCGGGAATCCGTACGCCGTGAGCTCAGCGTCGCTCGCATGTATTGGGTTCCACCCGGCCGGAGGGACGATCTGTCTATCTTTAGAGCGGCCAGCCAAATCGAACATATATGCTTTCCGAAAGGGCCCGCGCCGGAGTCTCCGGGAGGCACGACCGTTTGCACCGATACCAATTGCCCGTTGGTCACGCAAGGAGCGTCATTAGCTGCCACCCCGGCAGTCTGACTGTTGTATGCTGTTGAACCGGCGCTCGCCAGTGGTGGCGTATTCCCCTCGGCGGCCGAGGGCATGGTCGTGATTGCGACGGCGCATACAGCGACAGCGAAGACGGGTGCAACCGCGCGATGCCGACGATTTGACAATCTGCGCATCGTCATGATGGCTCCTCGGACCGAGTGCGTAACCGCATCCTAACGAAGGTGTAGCGCCTGTGAGGGGCGCTCAAATCGGACGTCATGCGGGCGCCTCACACTTGAAAGTTCCGCGACGGGCGGCGGACGCAGTGGGCGAAACGCGTGCTGGTGTTGGCCGACCGAGGTTTCGACGCCGCGACGTTCCTGACCGAGCTGGCCACCACTGGCGCGCAGTTCCTGGTCCGCGTCAAGGGCAGGCGACCGGCAAGATCCCCGGCACACCAACCATTGGCGAACTGGTATCGCTTCGTGAGAGACGTATCGTCGCCCGCTGAACCCGTCGGTCCTCCGGCAAGCCCCGTTTCGGCCTCCGAACGCGACCAACACATGCTGGCCGAAGTACGCCTCAGCAGGGTGTCTTTGTAACTTGCTGGCAACGGGGCCCTGGTCTGCGGGCATGGCCACCGCGAACGAATACGACAAGGCTGGACCAGCACCATGATCAACCACCGCGTTGCCTGAATCCCACCGAGTTGGCCGGATCCGCAACGAACACCGCGATACAACACCACCCACCCGGCAGTCAACACCACCCACCCGGCAGTCCTGTGGTCGAGCGTCGCGCCTCTGCGTCCCAGACATCACGCGGCCACCGCGGGTCTCGGTCAGCGGGGCGGCCAGTCGCGGACGCGCCAGAAGTGCCCGACCGGGCCTAGGCCGGCACCGAGCGGGAACGATCCCTCCACGGCGCCGGTGATGAACGCCTTGCCTTCGCGCACGGCGTCGGCGAGTCCGACGCCGCGGGCGAGGCCGGCGGTGATGGCCGCCGCGAGGGTGTCACCTGATCCATGGGTGTGCGCAGTCTCGCGGCGCGGCGCGGTCAGTTCGAGATAGGTCTCGCCGTCGTACAGGACGTCGACCGCTTCGTCGTCGGGCAGGTGCCCGCCCTTGACGAGCACGGCTCTGGGCCCGAGCGCGAAGAGCGCCTGAGCGGCCGCGTCCATATCGGCGCGCGAACGCACGTCGAGGCCGGTGAGCAACCGGATCTCGCCGAGGTTGGGCGTCACGAGCGTGGCGAGCGGTAGGACGACGTCTCGCAGCGTCTCGAGCGCGTCGGGACGCAAGAGCGGATCGCCGTGTTGCGAAGCCGCGACCGGGTCGACGACGAAGGGGGTGATCCGCAACCTGGTCACGACTTCCACGACGGCCGTCATGATCGCGGCGGATGCCAGCATGCCGGTCTTCGCGGCGCCGACGCCGATGTCGGTGGCGACCGATTCGATCTGCTCGGCGACCGCGTTCGGCGGCAGCTCGTAGAACCCGGATACGCCGAGGGAATTCTGCACAGTGACCGCCGTGATCGCCGACATCCCGTGCACCCGACAGGAAAGGAACGTCTTGAGATCGGCCTGCGCCCCGGCTCCGCCGCCCGAGTCCGAACCTGCGATCGTAAGAGCTGTCGGCGGCGGGCACGGATCCATCCGGCCAGTATTGCCACCGACGACGAGCCGGATCACCAGGGGAAGGACGACGCGACCGTGGGCGCTGCATGGACAACGCGGCTGTGGGCCGCGGGGGCCGAGACCTATGCCGCGATCCTGGACCACCCCTTCCTGACCGGCCTGAGCGCGGGGAGCCTGCCGCGCGAGGCGTTCGCCTTCTACCTCGCCCAAGATGCGCACTACCTGCGCGACTACGCGCGCACCCTCGCCGTGGTCGGCGCCAAAGCCCCCACTCATGCCGATACGGCCCTGCTCGCCCGGCATGCGGCCGAGACGGCCGAGGTCGAACTCGCCCTGCACGAGACCTTGTTGCCGGCGCTCGGCATCGACCTCGGCGCCCTCGCGATTCCGGTCTCGCCGACGACGCAGGCCTACACCTCCTACCTGCTCGCCACCGCCTACGGGGGCACGTTCGCCGACGGGCTCGCGGCCGTCCTGCCGTGCTACTGGATCTACCAACGCGTCGGGGCCGCGCTGGTCGAGCGGGGATCGCCCGACCCTTGCTATCAGCGCTGGATCGACACCTATGCCGGCGACGAGTTCGCCGCGAGCGTCGAGCAGGTCCTCGCCCTCGCCGACCGGATCGGTCCCGGACTCACGTCCGAGGACGCCGAGCGCGCCGAACGGCACTACGTCGCGACGGCGCGCTACGAGTGGATGTTCTGGGACGCCGGCTGGCGGCGAGAGAGCTGGCCGGTGTGAGCGATGCGAGCACCCGGCTGGACCAGGTCACGATCACGGCCGCCGATTTCGCCGCCGCGTTCGCCTTCTACGACGCGACTCTCGGCGCGCTGGGGCTGCCCCGTATCGACGCATTGGTGGACGAGGAGCAGGACGAGGCGGCCGTCGAGGCGGTGACGCGGAAGTAGCGACAGTAGCCCGCTCAGAGCACCGTCTCGAGCGTGCGTTTGAGCTGCGTGACGGTCTCATCGGCAATGCGTTCGAAGCTCCGGCGCAGCAGCGGCTCTGCCAGCCGCGCCACGCCCTTGAACCGAAAATGGGCACGGTACGTGATCAGGGTGCCGTGATCGCTTCGCGCGAATCCCATGTCGTCGGTCGCCTCGACCGTCTTGTTGTGGCCGAGAAAGGCCAGGTGCGAGCCCGGGTCGAACCGTTCGATGCGGTAATCGAGTTCGGTGCGCCGCCCGCGGAACTCGGACACGTTGTGGAAGGTCGATCCGACGCATAGCGGCCCTTTGTCGGTACGGGTGGTCGTGACCGTTCCCGGATCCCAGGCCTCGGTGTGGGTGAAGTCGGCCAGATACGCGAACACCGCGGGCAGCGGGCGCGCTACCTCGACCGTGCGCTCGACAGTGATCACGACGCGTGACCGTAGCCGTTCATGCGTCCCGGAAGTGCTCGACCCGCGGCGGGGCCGCGAAGTGCGGCCCGATCGCGGCGCGCCACCGGTCGTACCTCTCGGACGCGCGAAAGTTCTGCTCGTGCGCCTGCACGGAGTCCCACTCGACCATGAGGACGAACCGCGTCGGGGTTTCGATACCACGCGTCATCCGTACCGATCGGCACCCCGGCGTTCCGGCGAGCACCTCCCGCGCTCCCTCATACGAGGCGAGGAACGCATCCTCGGCGCCGGGCAGCACGTCGATGTCAGCCACCTCGAGAACCATGGACGTCTCAAGAACCATGGGTCAACCATGGCAGTGTCGCCGACGGCGGTCACGGTTGGGGTGGATTCACATGCGTCACACCTGGCACACTGGTCACATGAGTGTGGGTCGTGTTCTGTCGTCGGTCGCGTCGTGCACAGCGGTCGCCGGCTGCGCGGTGCTCGTCATCGGCATGGCGCGCGCCGGCGGCGAGCCGAACGCGAAGACCAGCAAGTCGGTCACTCCGAGCCCGGGCCACAGCTCCCGATCGGCAATCGTGGCGCAGCAACCGACTTCTCCCAGCATCCCCTCGCTGCCGCCCGACTTCGGCGCGGCCGGCTCGCCCGCAACCCGGGCGCCAGCATCCGTCTCGGCCACGTTGCCCCCCAACGCCTCGGCGCAGCAGCCAGCGGCCGTCGTGCCCCCGGCCGTCCCGGCCCACATCGCGGTCGCGCCCCCCGCGCCGCCGGCTGCAACCCACCGGACAGCGGCGGCGAGGCCCGTCGCGCGCCCGGCCGGCGCCGTCGGCTCGGCGCTGCCATTGCACTACTCGACCGGCAGCGCCACCCGCGTGATCACCGTGACCGCGTCCTCGCACGGCAGCACCACCGCGAAACTCCAAGCATGGACGAAGCGGTCCGGGGGCCTGTGGCTTCCGTACGGCTCGCCGGTCACCGCGCACGTCGGCTCCGACGGCATCGGGACGGCCAGCGAATCCCGTTCGACCACGCCGGCCGGCAGCTTCACGCTGACCCAGGCCTTCGGCTACTACACCAACCCCGGCACGTCGCTGCCGTACTTTCGCACCACGCCATCGGACTATTGGATCAGCGACGCGGGCAGCCGCTACAACACCCACCAGCGTTGCTCGGGTTGCGGCTACGACGATGGCACGAATGAACGCCTCTACACCGAGACGCCCTACTACAACTACGCCGTGGTCATCGACTACAACACTCGGAACGCCCCGGGCGGCGTCCAGCGTGACAAGGGCAGCGCCTTCTTCCTGCATGTCGAGCACGGCGGGGCCACCGCGGGCTGTGTCTCGATCCCGCAGAGCAAGCTGACGACGTTGATGCGGTGGCTCACCCCGTCGGCCCACCCGCGGATCCTCATCGGCGTGACGTGACACCCTGGACCGCATGCGTCGACGTTCTGCGGGCAGGCTGGCCGCGGGCGCGCTGACCGTGCTGGTCTGTGCCGCCTGCTCGGGTAATCCCGTCGGCCCGGACCGGTCGTCGGTGGCGTCGAGTTCGCACGCCGCACGCGCGCCGGTACCGGCACCGTCCACGTCGCGGCGGGTGGCGAATACGTCGGCCCGGCCGACGTCGGCCGAGAAGCCGCACAGCAGTGCCACCCCCGCGCGTCGCGCGCCGTCCGCCGAACCGATGCCGACAGCCGGGGCCGCCTCGGCGCAACGCCTCCCACTGAACCTCGCCACCGGCAGCGCCAAGCAGGTACTCACCGTGACCGCGTCGAGCGGCGGCAGCACGACCGCGACCCTGCAGCGATGGACCAAGGTCAGCGGCGGATGGCGCAAGGTCGCGGGGGCAGTCGAGGCACATCTCGGCGCGGCCGGTGTCGGCCACGCGAGTGAGCGCAGCAGTACGACACCGGCAGGAAGTTTCACCTTGACCCAAGCGTTCGGCCGCGACGCTGACCCCGGCGCGGCGCTGCCCTACACGCAGACGACGCCGGCGGACTGGTGGATCAGCGAGCCCGGCCGGCTCTACAACACCCGGCAGCGCTGCTCGTCTGGCTGCCCGTTCACCCGCGGCGATCCCAACGAACACCTCTATTACGAAACGCCGTTCTACGACTACGCGGTCGTCATCGACTACAACACGACCAACGCTTCAGGCGGCGTGCGTCCCGGCCAGGGGAGTGCCTTCTTCCTGCACGTCACCGATGGGAATCCAACCGCGGGCTGCGTTGCGGTGCCGCGGGACGACCTGGTCCAGATCCTCGAATGGCTGAAACCTGAACAACAGCCTCGGATCCTGATCGGGATCGGGTAGCAGATCTGCGTACGTTCGGTGTTCGGAGTCGCCCCCCGCAGCGAGCTGTCGATCAATCGGCGCACATACGGGTGCATGGACCTGTCTAGATCGTGTCTAGAGCGCGACGACACCGACGCCCCTGCTGCGCAGGTCTGGCGAACATGGTGGATTCGCGCCGAGCGGGACGCGGTCCGAACCCGGTGAGTAGCGTCCGGCGCGCCTGCGAACGTCTCAGGACTCATGGCGCGCCAGGACTGAGTGGCGCCGCCGCGCTGGCCGGCCGCACCGGGTCCGGCTCCGTGTCGGGCACGTCGCCCAGTAGCGCGCGATGGCGGCCCAGCAAGCGGGCCAGCACCACCGCCAGCACGACCGAGATCGCCCCGGCGACGGCGAAGACCCACCGAATGCCCAGCCACGAGGCGAGCGCGCCGCCGAGGAGCGAGCCGACAGGGATCGCGCCCCAGACGAGCGTCCGATACGCACCTTGGACGCGACCGAACAGGTGCTGCGGTATCAGCGCCTGCCGCATCGACATCGTCAGGACGTTCCACGTCATGACACCGGCGGCAGACAGGGCGAACAGCGTGGCGCCGACGGCCCCGTTGTGCGTGAACGCCATCAGGCCGGTCATCACGGCCGAGAACGCGGAGCCCACGCTCAGCACGATCAGGCGGCCGAAGCGGCGCGCGAGTGGGGGAGTGGCGACACCGCCGAGGATCGCGCCGGCGCCGGCGACCAGGAATACGAGACCGAAGCGTCCGGAGGAGAGGCCGAGTACCTCGAGCACGTACAGCACGAACACGCCGGTGACCATCGACTGGGTGCCGCTTTGGGCGGCGGAGATGAGCGTCAGCCCGCGGAGCAGGCCGTGGGCGCGTAACCATCGCACGCCGTCGCGGATGTCGTGTCGCACCGACCTGGGTTGGGCAGCGCGAACCGGCCGGTAGCCACCGCGCACGGTGAGGATCAGCACGACGGCGAGCACGAACCCGAGCGAGTTCAGCGCGAACGGTAACGCGAGGGCGACGCCGTACAGAGCCGCGCCGATGGGCGCGCCGAGAAAGGTCTGCCCCAGCGTCTCCTCGACGGTGAGCAGGCTGTTCGCGCGGTCGAGTTCGGCCGTCGGCACGACCTGGGGAAGCAGCGCCCGTACCGCACTGTCGTACACCGTCTCGGCCATCCCCAGCGCGAACGAGACCGCATAGAGAACGGCGATGCCGCCGGCGTGCGCGAGCACCACGACGGCCAGGGTGCCGGACGCGGCCGCGCGCACCACGTTGGCGCCGGCCATCGCCACGCGGCGGTCGACACGGTCGACGAGCGCGCCGCTGGGCAGCGCGAACAACAACCACGGCAGGAACGCGAACGTGACCAGACCCGACACCGCGAGTGGGTCGCGGGTGTACGCGGCCGCCGCGAGCGGCAGTGCCGTCCGGCCGATGCCGTCGGAGAGATCACTGGCTGCGGTGGCTGCGTACATACGCCTGAAGCGGTTGCCCAGCGTCACGCTTCCTCCTTCGTCGGTCGCTGACCCGGTGCTGCGCTCATCGACGACCTCGCAAGCTCGGTGCTTCGCTCATCGACGACCTCGCAAGCTCGGTGCTTCGCTCACCCACGACGTCGCAAGCTCGTCATCCGCGCGTCCCGTTGTCGGTCGGGAAGATCGCATACTGGACGTCGATCATGCGGGCGCCGCGGCCGGGCTTCATGGCCGCGTACCGGGCAACGACGACCTTGACCTCGTCGGCAAACGCCCGCATCTGGTTGGCGTCCAATTCCACGGTGGTGTCGCTGTCGCTGGAGCCCCGCTGCCAAGGTTGCGACCATTCGGTCGCGGTGGCGAACCAGTTGGCGAGCCGGCGGCTGCGGTCGGCGTGCATCTCGCGGAGCAGGAAGCCGGCGGCCTCGCGAGTGTCCTCGTTGGTCATGAACTCGAAGCCGGTGATGTGGATGGAATCGACCGCCATCCGCCACCACCGTTGCCTGCGGCCGGCCGTCCGCTTCTGCGCCTCACCTGGGTCCTGCTCGTCGGCGGGCTCGAATTCCTCGACGAAGCCGTGCCGCGCCAGTTGGCGCAGGTGGTAGCTGGTGGCTCCCGTGGTTTCACTGAGCTCGTCGGCCAGGCTGGTGACGCTGGCCTTCTTGCGCAATTGCAGGATCCGCAGGATCTGCATCCGCATCGGGTGGGCCATCGCCTTCAACGACTGGGCCTGCAGCTCGAGCTCGCGTTCCACCATGGATGAAAAGCTAGCTCTGCAAATTATTCTTGGCAAATATTTCTTTGCATTCGTGGGCGATTCCCGCGGCTGCGCTAGGCTGCTTCGACGCACCCGGAGAGGGGGAGCCGTGCCGGGCACGCGAGATGGACGAACGGCTGTCCAAACCCTCACCGTCTCGGATTGGCCCGAGGTCAGCGCCACGCTCGCCGCGGCGTTCGTAGCCGATCCCGTGTTCTGCTGGATGCTCCCTGATGCCACTCGCCGCCTCGCGGCCCTGCGACGCTACTTCGCCATCGAGGCCAGGCACATCGCATTGCGACACGGCTGCAGCGTCGCGGTGCGCGACGCGTCCGACCCAGCCGGCGTGGCACTCGTATTCCCGCCCGACCGCTGGCGGATGCCCACCTCCGTGCTCGCGCGCCAGGCGCCGGGCTACCTGCGGGTCTTCGTCCGACGCACACCTCAGGCGTTGGGGGTGCTCGCGTCCTTCGAGCGGCGGCATCTGCGCCGCCCGCACTACTACGTCGGCTACATCGGCGTCGTCCCGGCGGCGCAGGGCCGCGGGTACGGATCGACGCTCATGCAACCGATTGTCGATCGCTGCGACGCCGAGGGCCTGCCCGCATACCTCGAGGCCTCGAGCCCGTCCAGCGCACAGCTGTACGTCCGCTTCGGTTTCGCTTCGGTCGCACAGATCCGTCCCTTCGGCGCACCCCCGATCGAGCTGATGGTGCGCGAGCCCCGCTGACGACAGCCACCTGTTCGCTCATCTCGTCGTCCGGGACGCCGATCACCGCGCGTCGAAAACCTTCGGGTGCAGCGTGAGGACGTTTTCGATCTCCTGAGGTAGATGTCGACCCCGGAGATGATCATGAAAGCGCGGCGGTCGATCAGGTACAGGTAACCGTCCACGTCGACCCGGGCCGATGTCCCGAGTGCTGATGATGGCGCAGTACTCAGCTGGCCGGCCATGACGCGCCACACCGATCACCTTCGAGTCAGCGCCGCGGCCAGACCGGCGCAGTCGGCCGGCGTGAGTGTCAGGTTCGGGTGCCGGATCCAGCCACGCGGGTCTATTCCGCGGATCGCCTCGGCGAACTCGACGCACACACCGGCTCGGGAATTCGTCGCGAACGTCAGCCCGCGATCGGTCAGCCCGAGACGCGCCGGCCCCGCCGTCTTGATAAATGCATAGCGCCCCGTCAGCTCGACAGATGTGATGTTGTCCAACGGCGTCTCGATGTGCCACGGCCCGAACCGCGACTGCAGCTGCCCACCGCCGATCACGATCGACGTGGTGGCCTCGGTGATACCGAACCCTCGTCCTGCGACCGCGTAACGGCGCTCGAATGCGAAGGGAAAACTGACGCCGCGGCTTGTCATTGTTCTGGTCTACCCGTCTGCGTCCGTCGCCGACGAGAGCGAGGACGCGCTGAGCAGCCAGCTCGGCAGGCGATCCAGCGAGAAATCGGTTTACGAGATTGGCGCCAGGGTATTGACGCGGGGCGAAGCCCGGCTCTACGGTCACTCTCATCATTTGGTGCGAAATCGATTTCCCTCCTATAGCGTCCGCATGTGGGGATCGGTTCGCCTGCGCCGACGGTCAGCCGGCTCCCAACACAAGGGGTGTGTGCAATGAAGCTCGGTGCCAGATTGTCGAAGCGCGGACGGGGCGCCATGCGGCTGCTGGTCGTCGCCGCCACCGTGGCCACGGCCTGCGCAGGTCTCGTCGTCCAGAGCTCGCCGGCAGTCGCAGCAACTCGAAGCGACATAGCGACGCTGGCTCTGCAGAACGTTGGCCTGGGGGACTGCTCGCGCAACTCGCGCGGGGGAATCGGTTTCGCGACGAGTTGCTCGCGACACGAGTACTGGTGCGCGGATTTCGTGATCTGGGTCTGGCAGAGCTTGGGGATCGACGTCGGGGGGCTGGACGCGGGCGCGCGGAGTTTTCGGGCGTACGGCCAGGCGCGCGGCCTGTTGACGAACACGCCCGAGGTCGGTGACGCCGTCTACTTCAGCGACAACGGCGGGGTGATCCAGCATGTCGCGGTCGTGACGGAGGTCTATCCGAACGGGACGATCCAGTCCGTCAGCGGTGACCTGGGTGGCCAGGACGGCACGATGGCTCAGTTTGCCGACACCTCCCGCTCCTACCACGACGCGCCGTATTCGGGGGCCATCGGCGCATATTCGCCGGCGGTCGGCTGGAACGTCGCCGGCTACACCCGCCCGCAGAACGTCGGCGGCTCCGTGGGGGGCGCGATTGCCGTGAAGTACAACCAGCTCGGTGGTGCCGGTGGGTTCCTGGGTGCGCCGACCACTGATGAGCTGACAACCCCGAACTCCCCGTGGGGAGTAGGGAAGTACAACCACTTCCAAAACGACGGCTCGATCT
>JBPCOE010000098.1:0-18047 GCA_051000605.1 Jatrophihabitans sp. | reverse complement strand
GCTTGTGACTGTCTCGCCAATGTTGATGTCGGGCAGGCCGCTGATGGCGACTATCTCGCCCGCTTCGGCACTGTCGGCCTCTGCGCGGTTCAGGCCCTGGTAGACAAACACCTGGGCAAGCTTGCCGGGAATGGGCTTGTTGTCGCGGTTGATGACGGTGATGTTCTGATTGGTTTTCAATGTGCCGGAGACGACTTTGCCGATGGCGATACGGCCTTTGTAGTCGTCATAGTCCAAAGTGGTGGCGAGCATTTGCAGGTTGCCGTCGGGGTCGCCGGTGGGCGCGTTGATGTGCGAGACGATGGTCTCAAACAGCGGTTTGAGGTCGGTGCCGGGCTGCGCGGGGTCAAGGGTGGCGACGCCGTGCAGGGCGATGGCATAGACTACCGGGAAGTCTAGCTGCTCTTCGTTGGCACCGAGGGCGGCGAAGAGGTCAAAGGTCTGGTCTACCACGTAGTCTAGGCGGGCATTGGGGCGGTCTATCTTGTTGACCACCACGACTACTTTGTGCCCGGCTTGCAGGGCTTTGGAGAGCACAAAGCGGGTCTGCGGCATGGGGCCTTCTACGGCGTCGATTAGTAGCAGAACGCCGTCTACGAGTGACATGACGCGCTCTACCTCGCCGCCGAAGTCGGCGTGGCCCGGAGTGTCGATGATGTTGATGACGACGCGGCCGCCGCCGGGCGTGACGTGATCGACGGCCGTATTCTTGGCCAGGATCGTGATGCCCTTCTCGCGCTCCAGGTCGTTGGAGTCCATGACGCGTTCGTTCACGTCACCGGTATCGGCCTGGTGCGCCGTGAACGCCCCCGACTGCCAGAGCATGGCGTCGACGAGGGTGGTCTTGCCGTGGTCGACGTGCGCGACGATCGCGACGTTTCGCAGATCCTGACGCTGGGCCATGGGCACGGCTCCTTCCTTCTGCCGTGGGGTCAGTTCGGGCGGCGCTCGCGCCGCGGGCGGCGCTCGCCGAATTGCTGGGGCCGGCCGCTGCCGTTGCGACGCCGCGGTGCCCCCGAACGCGGGTGCGGGGCGCTCCCGTCCGCTCGCGGCGTCGGCCGTGTGGCCGGCTTGCGCGCCTCGAGGACGGACACGCCGGTGGGAATCCGCGCCCCGGTGACGGTCGCGACGACGGGGTCGCCCGCGCTTACGTCCCGCTGGTCGGGACGCACCCCGGCCGAACCGAGCATCTTGCGGACGTCCCGGTCGTCGGTCGGCGTGCTCAGCAATACGACGACACCACTCTCACCGGCGCGGGCGGTACGCCCCGATCGGTGCAGGTAGTCCTTCGGATCGGCCGGCGGGTCGACGTGCAGCACGAGCGAGACGTCGTCGACGTGGATCCCCCGCGCGGCGACATCGGTGGCGATGAGCACCGGGACGGACCCGTTGCGGAACGCCTCGAGCGCCTTGTTGCGCTGAGCCTGCGTACGGCCGCCATGCAGCACCCCGGCTCGGACACCGATCCGGCCCAGATTGCGGGCCATCCGGTCGGCGCCGTGCTTGGTGCGCACGAAGCCGAGCGTGCGGCCGTCGCGGGCGACGATGCTGGCCGCGAGATCGAACTTGGCCTCCGCCGAGACCCGGAAGACGTGATGTGACATCGTGTCGATCGATGCCTCGACGGTGTTGACGGCGTGCGCGACCGGGTCGACCAGGTACTTCTCGACGAGCAGTGCGACATCGCCGTCCAGCGTGGCCGAGAACAGCAGCCGCTGGCCGGCGCGTGGGGTCTGGTCGAGCAGACGCCGCACGACCGGCAGGAAGCCGAGATCGGCCATGTGGTCGGCCTCGTCCAGCACGCAGGTCTCCACGGCGTCGAGGCGACACGAGCGACGATCGATGAGATCCTCGAGGCGTCCCGGCGTGGCGACGAGGATGTCGACACCGCGCTCGAGGGACTGGATCTGCTTGTTGATCGGCAGTCCGCCGGCGACGAGGCGGACCGAAAGGTCGGCCGCCGACGCGAGCGGAGTGAGCGCATCGGTGACCTGCATCGCGAGCTCACGGGTCGGGACCAGGATCAGGCCACGCGGACGCCGCGGTGCCGACGTTCCATCGGCGAGCCGAGTGATGAGCGGCAAGCCGAAGGCCATCGTCTTACCTGATCCGGTGGCGGCGCGACCGAGCAGGTCGCCCCCGGCGAGCGCGTCGGGGATCGTCGCGGCCTGGATCGGGAACGGTGTGGTGAGCCCGGCGCGTCCCAAGGCCTTGACGATCGGCACGGGCAGACCGAGCTCGGCGAACGACGGCAGGTTGTCGGTCGCAGCGACAGTGACTGGCAGCGAGTCCCACAGCGAGCGGGTTGCCCCTGATCGTGACGACAAGTGCTCGCCGCGCGGCGCGCGGCTGCCACCGGAGCGGGGACGGGAGGAGTGGGTGCGTCCGGTCTCGGACGTGTGGGAGTGGCGCGCGGCAGTGCCGCGCGAGGTGGATCTGGGCACAGTGATTTCAGTGATTCCTTTGCCGGAACGGTGGCACGTCCCGGCAACCCGCAATCTGTGCGGCGGTTCTGGTACGAGCCCGACGCAGTGACCGCGTCGATGGTGAAGCTGCGGATGCGGGCAATCGGTGCCCGCGAGCTGAGTCCAGTCTACCGGCGTCGCCGGCGGACGGTGACCAAGCCGCACGCGACGAGGGTGAACAGCGTCCGATTGCCCCAACGCAAGACGTGTTTTTCGTCTCGCAGCCCGTCCTCGGGTGCGCGATGATGTCGCGATGACCGGACCGGACGCGTCGCAGAGTCCCCCCGCGTACCGCATCATCCTCGCCGTCGGCACCCCGATAATGAACCGCTGGTCGCGGATGACAGTGACCGGTCTGGACCGCCTGCCGCCGTCCGGGCCGGCGATCCTGGTCGCCGATCACGACAGCTATTGGGATCCCATCGCGATCGCCGTCGCGGCCCGCGACGTGCGCCCGGTCCGAGCGCTGGCGAAGTCGACGCTGTGGAAGAACAAGATCCTCGCGACGTTCATGGACGGCATGGTACACATCCCGGTGACCCGCGGCGTCAACAACGACGAGGCGATGGCCCGCGCGGTGGACGAACTGCGCAACGGTGCCTGCATCGGCATGTTTCCCGAGGGCACCCGCTCGCTGGGCCGTGAGCTGCGGGCGCGCAGCGGTGTCGGCCGGCTCGCCGAGCTCGTCCCCGAAGCCGTCACGGTCTGCGTGCGGACGAACGGCAGCACCGACGTCGTTCGGGTGCCGAAGCGGCCGAGCGTGTCGGTGGAGTTCTTCCTCCCTCGCGAGGGCGAGCTCAAGGCCGGTGAGTCGGGCGCGGAGTTCGCCGAGCGGCTGCTGGCCGAGCTGCGCGAGGGCGCGCCTCGCGAGATCGCCGGCCGGAAGCGCACCGCCAGCAAGCATCGCGCGAAGGCCGGCGAACTCGGACCCGACTAACCGCGCTCGATGCGGCTGTCGCGGTCTTGCCACGTGCAGACGCAGATCTCGTTGCCCTCGACGTCGGCGAGGATCCAGAACGCCCGGGCCGCGGCGTCGCTGACCAGGACGCCCCCAGCGTCGAGCGCCGCCCGGATGCGCCGGTCAGCCTCGTCGTGCGCGACGGTGATGTCGAAGTGGATGCGATTGCGCTGGCGGCGAGGCTCGTCCAGCTGTTGGAACCACACCGCCGGGCCCTGCCCCACTGGGTCCACGATCGCGGCGGCACCGACGTCGGCCGTCATGGGCTCGTCCACGTAGTCGAGCACCGCTGCCCAGAACGGTCTGATGGCCGGGATGTCCAGCGCGTCGATCGCGATTTCGAGGATCTGTGCGGGGCGGTCCCCGGTCGGCGCGCCGATCGTGAAACCGGCGTCGGTCACGGCCTGCGCTACGGCCTCGGCGAGTTCGACGTCGCGGCGGGTCACCCGCTCGGAACCGGCCGCCTGCAGCGCCAGCTCGACCCGTCGCGGACGAAGATCGACACGTAGATGAGTGTCGGCGTCAGCGCCGCACGCGGCGACGACGGCCTGCGCGACGGCGAGCCCACTCTCGCTGGAAGCTACCGGGACCGATGCCTGGTAGGCGCCCAGCAGCAGCCGCCAGCCGAGGTGCTCGACCGCCGCGGAGGCGTCGGGCCGGGGCAGGTGGTCAGCGGGATTCTCGGACATGCGCTCAGCCTGGCATCGGCTACCGACAACGCATGCCGACGATCTGTCCGAACCCGGCGAAAGGTGCTATCAACAGGGCATGTGGATCGTGGTGCTCGTCGTCGTCCTGATGCTCGCCGGCGCTGCGTTCAGTGACTTCCACGATCGACGCAAAGGGCGCACCGTCCGCACGTCCGGAGAACTCGTCGACATAAAGCGTGAGCGCCGGATGAACCTGCGCTCGACGCCGATGCACGGCATCCCGCCGGCGCCGGACTGGCAGCGCCCGTTGACCGACAAGCTCAAGGACAAGAACCGCGGCGGCGTCTGAGCCGATCCGGCGGTGATCACGAAGCTACCTCCCCGGACAGCGCTGCGGCCCCGGCGGGTTTCGACGGGGCCGCAAGTGACAGGCGCGGGTGCGATCAGACGTTGACGCCGAAGTCGCGCGCAATGCCGGCGAGTCCGGACGAGTAGCCCTGCCCGACGGCGCGGAACTTCCACTCCGCGCCGTTGCGGTACAGCTCGCCGAAGAGCATGGCCGTCTCGTTCGACGCGTCCTCGGTGAGGTCGTAGCGAGCGATCTCGGTGTTGCTGGCCGCGTCGACGATCCGGATGAAGGCGTTGCGGACCTGGCCGAAGCCTTGGCCGCGCGCCTCCCCCTCATAGATCGTGACCGGAAAGACGATCTTGTCGATCTCGGCCGGCACGGCGGGCAGGTTGACCTTGATGGCCTCGTCGTCACCCTCGCCCTCGCCGGTGAGGTTGTCGCCGGTGTGCTCGACCGAACTCTCCGGCGACTTGAGGTTGTTGAAGAACACGAAGTGCTTGTCGGAGAAGGCCTTGCCGGCGGCGTTGAGCATGATCGCCGACGCATCGAGGTCGAAGTCGGCCCCCGTGGTCGTTCGTGCGTCCCAACCCAGGCCTACGAGCACGTTGGTCATGCTCGGCGCTTCCTTGGTCAACGAGACGTTCCCGCCTTTGGAGAGGCTGACACCCATGTGATGAACTCCTTCTTCGAATCGACGTGCGGTGAACTGGTGACTGGCGAGAACCCGTGAATCGGGTCACTCGAGACGATTCTGGCCCCTGCGGGCCGTGCGGTCGACCCTCGTGGGGCCGTACCCCGATCAGCGCCGCTCCGGCTCGGCAGGTACCGGTGGCGAAACCTCCGCCACCGGGCGGTCTCCGGCATCCTGCGGATCCCTCGCCTCAGGTGGGGGACGCCGAAGGCTCAGCACGATCGAGGCGGCGAGCACCACCACGATCACCGCGAGGCTGACCAGAGACGGGATCTCCGGGATGGCCGGATCGATCACCTGGTGGCTCGCCTGCAAAGTGAGCTTCAGACCGATGAAGGCCAGGATGATCGCCAAGCCGGTGCCGAGGTGACGGAACTTCTCGAGCAGCCCGGCGAGCAGGAAGTACAGCGCCCGCAGACCCAGGATGGCGAAGGCGTTGCTGGAATACACGATGAACGCGTCGTCGCTGACGGCCAGCACCGCGGGCACGCTGTCGACCGCGAAGATCAGGTCCGCCGCCTCGATCGCGACCACGACTGCGAGCAAGGGGGTTGCGACCCGCCGACCGGCCTGCCTGACGAAGAACCTCGTCCCGGCGTACTCGTCGCGCACCGGGACGACCTTGCGCATGAGCTTGAGCGCCACGCTCGAACCCGGGTCGTACGCGTCGTCGTCGCCTTTCATGAGCTTGTACGCGCTGTAGAGCAGTACCGCGGCGAACGCGAAGAGGATCGCGGTGAACTGGTTGACGACCGCGACGCCGGCGGCGAGGAAGATGCCGCGGAACACCAGGGCGCCGATCACGCCGAAGAACAGCACCCGGTGCTGATAGGCACGCGGGACCTTGAAGTACCCGAAGATCAGCGCGAAGACGAACAGGTTGTCGACGGACAGGCTCTTCTCGAGCAGCCACGCGGTGGTGAATTCGACGCCGGCGCTGCCCCCGAGCCCGATCGCGACGACGACCGCGAACGCGAGCGACAGCCCGATCCACAGCGCGCTCCACCAGGCGGCTTCCCGGAAACCGATCACATGGGCCCTTCGGTGGGCCAGTAGGTCGACGGCCAACATGCCTACCACCACGGCCCCGAAGCCCAGCCAAGCCCAGAGTGGGACGTCCATTCGAACTCCTCAGCAACTGCGGACGCTCGTTCGTCCGCAGCTCCAGTCTGCTTGCCGTGATCCGGCTGTGCTGAGTCGACGCACGGCGGGATCGCCGGCTATTCGTTGCCGACTTTTGGCAAAAGATGGGAGTGGGTCAAGCCGATGCTGTGGGCCAGCCCAGTAGCCGGGACCCGAGCACGGCCACGTGCAGCGTCAACCGGGCGCCGGGATCGTCGACGTCCAGCCCGATCAGGTCCCGGACCCGCTCGAGCCGGTAGGTGACCGCCCGCACCGACAGGTGCAACTGCCGGGCGCTGGCCGTCGCGTTGCCACCCGAGGCGAAGTACGCGGCGAGGGTGTCGAGCAGCGGCTGGGGACCGCCCCGAGCCGTCCGCAGCGGGCCGACCGTGCTCTCGACGAGGTCGCCCAGCGCTACCCGGTCGCGCAGCAGCACCTGGTAGACGAGCAGGTCACGGGCGTCGACTACCGGTGTGTCCAGATCGAGCAGGTGAGCAAGCTCGAGAGCGTCGAGCGACTCGCGGTAGGACGCGAGCACGGCATCCGCGCCCACGCCCGGACGGCCCAACCCGATCTGCCAGGTTCCGACGGACATCCGGTCGCTGCGGTTCGTGCGCAGCGTCGAGCCCAGCCGGCCAACGACATGCTCGACCGCCTGGCGGTCGGGTGCGGCGAAGACGACGACGAGCCGCCCCTCCTTGCTGGCCAGCAAGGCCTGCGCATCGCCCTTGATGCCCTGGACGGAGCGCTCGAGCGCTGCGATCAACGGAATCCCGTCGTCGAACGCGCGAGCCGCACGGACGGTGGCAACGGCGTGCGGGCCGGACAGGTCGAGCCCGAAACCGTCCGCGCGGTGCAGGAGCCCGACGACGTCCGTGGTGCCGGTCAGCAGGTCGTCGATGAACTCGCGGCGGGCCGACTCCTGGGAACGGACGAGGGCGCGGCGGGCGAGTTGGAAGCCCTCGGTCAGCGCGGCGACGGCGTCGTCGACGGCGCGCAGCATGATCTCGCCGGCCGTGACCACGGCCTCGGGTTTGGTCGCGGCCTCCAGGACCGGCGGCAGGTGCCGCCAGAGTCGCCAGGCTGCCGAGAGGTAGAGGTCGAGCAGGGCGCGCAGAGCGACGCCTTGCCGGGCTGCGCGATCGCCGGCGGTTCGATACGCCCGCAATCGGGCGGGTGTGATCGGCGTGCCGGCAGCCACCGCCGCAGCCAGGACCTCGAGGAAATCACCGAGCAGCTCGACGGGCAGCCCGCCGGAATCCGTGGCGCCGGCCGCCGCCACGTCGGCCAGCGTCCGCGCGTCGACGGTGGACGGGTTCGGCACGCCCCCCATCATGTCGGAGCAACGGTGACCACGTCCGTTGACTACGGCTCGGGGCGCGTCAGCCGACGGGCTCGACCGCGTGCCGCAGGAGTTGACCGACGATCAGGCGGTGCAGTGGGGCGACGCCGGTCCAGACGGTGCGGCCACCTCTGGACAGGAATCGTATGGCGGTGGCGAACTGCACGGTGTCGTCGTCGATGCGGATCGAGAGCCGGGCGTCGAGGCCGAGCTTCGAATGCGCGCCGAGGACGACCTCGGCCGGGGTGTCCACGACGACCGGCCAGCCGAGGACGTGATCGGGCGCGTGGCGGGAGGCCAGCCCGAGCCGGAGCGCCGCCCAGCCCGGGGTCAACCCGGCCCGCAAGGCCGCCGGTGCGCCTTCGAGGATGGCGCGCGCCCAGTCGATCGCGGACCGGTCAGCTGCGCCCGGTGCGGACTCGACGCGCAGGTCCGTGTAGCCCGCGGGCGCCAGCTGGTGGGTGACCGTCATCGTGGAACCTCTCCGCCGGAGCGCAGCCGTCCTGCGCTCACCAGTCTGCCCGCAGCCTTACATACTTGGGCGGTGAGCAACGAGCGAGCGCTGAGCAGCAACGGCGGGACCGACCTCCGCGACCCGCTGCGGGAACTGGCGTCCGAGTACGGCGTCGACGTCGAGTTCTGGGGGTGGCAGGGCGAGCACGTGACGGTGGCCGACGACACCCTGCGGGCGGTGCTCCGCGCCCTCGACGTCGACGCGGACTCCGACGCGGCGTGCGCGGCTGCACTCGAACGGCTGCACGCCGAGCGCCGTGCCCGCACCCTGCCGCACTACCTCGTCATCGAGGCCGGCGCGACGCCTGCGCTCGCCGCGGTGGCCGACCTCGAGCTGGAGGACGGCACCCGCCGTCAACTCGCTACGGCCGAGGTACCCGGCGACCTGCCCACGGGCTACCACCGCCTGCTGGCCGGCGACGAGCAGTGCCGCCTCATCGTCACCCCGACGAGCGTGCCGCTGCCCGACCGCCTTACCCGCGGGCCGGCGTGGGGCCTGGCCACCCAGCTGTACAGCGCCCGGTCGGCCAGGTCGTGGGGCATCGGCGATCTCGGCGATCTCACCGCCCTCGCGACCTGGGCCGCGCAGGAGCACGATGCCGACTTCGTGCTCGTCAACCCGTTGCACGCGGCCGAGGTCGTGGCACCGATGAACCCGTCGCCGTACCTGCCCACTACCCGCCGCTTCGCCAACCCGCTGTACCTGCGCGTCGAGGACGTCCCGGAGTACCAGCGCCTCGAGGCTGACGACAGACGCGAGGTCGACGCACTGGGCGACGAGGTCCGCACGCAGAGCGCCACCGAAGAGCTGCTCGACCGGGACGCCGCGTGGAGTGCCAAGCGCCAAGCCCTCGAGCGCATCCACCGCGTGCCGCGCACGCCGGAGCGGGTCAGCGCCTACGCCGCTTACCGGCGCCGAGGAGGCAGCACCCTGCGCGACTTCGCGACCTGGTGCGCGATCACCGAGGAGCACGGTAGCGACTGGACGAGCTGGCCCGACCCGCTGCGCACGCCGCGCACCGAGCCGGTGCACCGCTTCGCCGCCGAACACGAAGGACGCGTCGACTTCTGGAGCTGGCTGCAGTGGCTGCTCGACGAGCAGCTCGCCGCGGCCCAGGCCAGCGCGACGGACGCCGGTATGGGGCTCGGCATCGTGCACGACCTCCCCGTCGGGGTGAGCCCCGCCGGCGCCGACTCGTGGGCCGGTCAGGACGAGCTCGCGAACAGCATGACGGTCGGGGCGCCCCCGGACGCCTATTCCCAGCTGGGTCAGGACTGGGAACAGCCACCATGGCGTCCCGACCGACTGGCCGAGCTGGGCTACGAACCGTTCCGCGAGCTGTTCGCAAATGCGCTGCGCCACTGCGGGGGCTTGCGCGTCGACCACGTCATCGGCCTGTTCCGGCTCTGGTGGATCCCCCGCGGCGCCGGCGCGCTCAACGGCACCTACGTGCACTACGACCATGACGCGCTCATCGGAATCCTGGCCATCGAGGCCGAACGCGCCGGCGCGGTGCTCATCGGCGAGGACCTCGGCAACGTGGAGCCGTGGGTGCACGGGTACCTGTGCGAGCGAGGCGTCTTCGGCACGTCCATCCTCTGGTTCGAATCCAAGGACGGTGCGCCGCTGCCGCCGGCGAAATGGCGTGAACTGTGCCTCGCCTCGGTCACCACACACGACCTGCCGCCGACCACGGGTTACCTCGCCGGCGACCACGTGCGGCTGCGGCACCGTCTCGGGCTGCTGACCCGCGGCCTCGACGACGAGTTCGCCCACGACCGCGCCGCCCAGCAGGCGTGGCTCGATGTGCTGCGGGACAAGGGTTTGCTCGACAAGGACGACGACGATGCCGAGCACGTCGTACTGGCGCTGCACGAGCTGCTGACCGACGCGCCGTCGCTGCTGCGCTGCGCCGCGCTGACCGACCTGGTCGGCGACCGTCGGACCCAGAACCAGCCCGGCACAACCCAGGCGCAGTACCCGAACTGGCGGTTGCCGTTGAGCAATTCGCGTGGCCCGATCCTGCTGGACGACGTGGTCACCGACCCCCGCGCGGCCACGCTCGCCGCGGCGATGCGCACCCGGGACACCGAACGTCGCTGATCTCGCGCAGGCTGAGATCAGCGGTCGGGCCAGCCGGTGTAGGCCTCGGCCAGGTACGTCGAACCGGCCCGCGAGGACACGACCGAGGTGAGCTCGGCAAGCTGGCGACGGACGTCGAAATCCGAACCGCCGGGGATTCGATGCAGCATCGTCGTCAGCCAGTACGAGAAGTGCTGGGCTTTCCAGATCCGCTCTCCCGCCCGCGGGCCGTACTCATCGAGCACATCGCGGTCGCTCGTGCGTACCGACCGCTCGATGACCTCGGCCAGGACTCTGACGTCAGCCAGCGCTAGGTTCAATCCCTTGGCGCCGGTCGGTGGGACGGTGTGTGCGGCGTCGCCGGCAAGCAGCAACGGGCCGTAGCGCATCGGCTCGCAGACGGCGGAGCGGAAGGGCAGCACGGTGCGGTCGATGATCGGGCCTTCGAGAAGCGCGAACCCGTCCTCACCGGCGACGCGGGCCTGCAGCTCGTGCCAGATCCGCTCGTTCCCCCAGTCGTCGACGTCCTCGCCCGGGTCGCACTCGAAGTACAGGCGTTGGACGGTGTCGGTGCGCTGGCTGAGCAGGGCGAACCCGTGCTCGGAATGCGTGTAGACCAGCTCGGGAGCGCTCGGCGGCGCCTCGCACAGGATGCCGAACCAGGCGAACGGATACTCGCGGACGAACTGCGTGCGCTGCGATTCGGGCATTTCATGACGACACATGCTTCGCGAGCCGTCGGCACCCACGAGGACGTCGCACCGGACCTCGCATTCGGTGCCGTCGGCGTCGACGAACCGGATCGAGGGGCGGTCGGCGATGTCGATGCGGGTGTCGCTGACGCCGAACCGGACGTCGCCGGCGTCGCGGACGCGGGCATCGGCAAGATCGACGAAGACGTCGGTCTGCGGGTAGAGCCAGACGGACCGGCCGACCAGGTCGGCGAAGTCGATACGGTGGCTGACGCCGCCGAAGCGCAGCGAGATGCCTTGGTGCTCGTGGCCCTCGCGCAGCACGCGCTCGGACACTCCTGACTCCACGAGGGTGCGGACGGTGTCGGCCTCGAGGATGCCGGCGCGCGACGTGTGTTCGATCTCGTACCGGGTGCGGTTGTCGACGACGACGCAGTCGATGCCGGCGCGCGCGAGGAGATGCGACAGCAGCAGCCCCGCGGGCCCGCCGCCGACGATGCCGACCGTCGTCTTCTCGATGGTCACTGCGGATGTCTTGGGTAGCGCAGGAAGACGGTTTGCCGCTCGCCCTGGAGGTTGACGTCGAAGCGCAGGTCATGCTCGCCGTCGCGTTCGGCGATCAGCGTGGCGCGTTCGCCCGGCGGCAATGAGTCGAGCAACGCGTCGCTGCTCCCGGGCAGGTAGGCGCGGGTGAACAGCCGGTTCAACAGCCCGCGCGCGAAGACGGCAACGGCGAAGAACGGTGCCGCAGCCCGGATCGGTCCGGGGGCGATCGTGGTGAACGAGTAGCGGCCGTCCGCGGCCGTGGCGCATCGACCCCACCCGGTGAACACGGCGGCGTCGCGGCGCAGGGATCCCTCGCGGTGCGGGACCACGCCGGACCTGTCGGCCTGCCGGATCTCCAGCAGCGCGTCCGGGACCGGGTCGCCTGCGCCGTCGAACACGGTGCCGTGCAGACGCAATGCGCGGGGGTCGGTCGGCAGGACCAGTTCGTGATCACGCGGGTAGGGCAGCGCGTCGCCGAAGAACGGCCCGACGGTCTGGCCCGGGGTCGCGACGTGCTCAGACATCTTCGGCCGCGCCTTCGATCAAGGTGGCGTGCGGGCCGGTCAGCACGACGTCCCAGCGGTAGCCCAGCAGGAACTCGTGCTGCGACAGCGCGTGGTCGTAGTTGGCCACGAGGCGGGCGCGGGCGGCGGGGTCGGTGACCGACTGCAAGATGGGGTCGAACGGGAACAGCGGGTCGCCGGGGAAGTACATCTGGGTCACCATGCGCTGGGTGAATTCCGCACCGAACAGTGAGAAGTGGATGTGCGCGGGCCGCCACGCGTTGCGGTGATTGCGCCAGGGGTACGGGCCGGGCTTGATCGTCGTGAAGGCGTACTCGCCATCGTCGTCGGTCAGGCAGCGGCCGACTCCGATGAAGTTCGGGTCGAGCGGGGCCGGGTGCTGGTCCCGCTCGTGCCGGTAGCGCCCGGCGGCGTTCGCCTGCCAGATCTCGACCAGTTGTCGACGCACCGGCCGCCCGTCGCCGTCCAGAACTCGGCCGCGGACGACGATCCGTTCGCCGATGGGCTCGCCTTGGCCCTGGCCGGTCAGGTCGGCGTCGCGCGGGGCGACATCGTTGCGTCCGAAGACCGGAGAGACCAACTCGGCGCCCTCCGGATCGGCCAGGTGCAGCTCGCGGGCCGGATGACGGTGCACCGAGCTGCGGTACGGCCGGAAGTCGAGCCTGGGCTGCGTCTCGTCGGACCCGGCGGCCGCGTGCCGCCCCGCGATCTCTTCGGTGATGACGTCCTGGTGGTCGAGGGCGTCGCCGTCTGCGCTCTGCACCCCGCCCAGTCAACTCCTCGTCGTGTCGCCGGCCAACCGTTCGACGAAGACGTAATCGGCGGGGTCGATCTGCTCGGTGAGCCGGGCGTACTCGCTCATGTAGCCCGGCCAGTTGGTGACGATGCGCCCGGTGTCGTCGCGGTACCAGCTGTTGCACTCGAGCCAGGCCGTCCCGGCGAAGGACGCCTGCACCTCGCGGTCGCTACGCTGTTCGACCTCCGGGCGGATGTCGATGGCGGCCGCCCCGTGCCGCTGTGCAAGTTGCAGTGCCCGCCGGATGTAACCAGCCTGCGACTCCAGGAAGTGGATGATCGAGCCGCCGGAGGTGTTGGTGTTCGGTCCGTACATCACGAACAGGGAGGGGAAGCCGGGGATCGAGATGCCCAGATGCGCGTGCGCGCCCGCCGTCCAGACCTCATCGAGGACCAGGCCGCCCGCGCCCGTCACCCGCATCGGCAGCATGAAATCGGTGGTCTTGAAGCCGGTGCCGTAGACGATGCAGTCGACCTCGTGCACCCGGCCGTCCTTGGTACGCGGGCCGGTCGGCGTCATCTCGACGATCGGTTCGGTTACGACCTCGACATTCGATCGTTGCAAGGTCGGCAGCCACGCCGAGCTGAACAGCACCCGTTTGCAGCCGAAGCGGTAGTGCGGCCACACCGCGCGTCGTGCGTCGCGGTCGCGCAGCTGTAGACGCATGAACAGCACCGACCACAGCCAACCGATGCGTCCGACGGTCTTGGGGTGACGGATCATGGCGGTCAGCGATTCGAGGTAGTGGAACAGCGCCGTGCGCCACAGCCGGCGAAGGGCGGGTATCCGCCGGAACGATGCGCTGACGAAGGGGGCATAGTCGTTGTTCTTGCGGGGCAGGAACCAGTTGCCGGTGCGCTGAAAGACGGCCAGGTGAGCCACGTCCTCTGCGATCGCCGGCACGAACTGCACCGCGCTGGCGCCGGTGCCGATCACCCCTACCCGCTTGCCGCGCAGGTCGTAGTCGAGATCCCAGCGGGCGGAGTGGAAGCTTGTGCCCCCGAACGACTCGATGCCGTCGATGCGGGGGAACGCCGGCTTGTTCAGCTGCCCGACCGCGAGCACCACGGCGTCCGCGTCGTACTCAACCGGCCTGCCGTCGACGGTCTCGGTGTGCACCGTCCAGCGGTGCGTCGCGTCGTCCCAATGACAGGCGGTGACTTCCGTGCCGAGCACGACGCGGCGGGTGATGTCGTGCTCGTCGGCGACCTCGCGCAGGTAGGCCAGGATCTCCGACTGGGGCGAGCAGAAGCGGCTCCACTGCGCATGTTGCGCGAAGGAATAGCTGTAGAGGTGACTCGGGACGTCGCACGCGGCGCCCGGGTAGCGGTTGTGGTGCCAGGTGCCCCCGAGCTCGGACGCCGCCTCGAGCAGCGTGACGTCGTCCATCCCGTGCTTGCGCAATTCGATGGCGGCGGCGATGCCGCCGAACCCGGCTCCGACAACGACGATCTTCACGAGGTCAAATTAGCGGACGGATCTCCGCTGCGCCGACCGGTCGGTCGAGCGTGCTGAGATCCGAACGCTTGGCAGTCACCCCTTCGCCGCTCGAGCGGTGCTGCATATGGCGTCCGACCCACGGCAGGACGTGCTCGCGAGCCCACAGCAGGTGGTCGCTGAACGCCCACAGGTCAACGAGATGGCAGCCGTGGCGCGCCGAGATCACCCGCGGGTGCTCGTTGTAGACCGCGATCTTGCCCCGGACGAGCCGGAGCACCGGTGTAGCGCCGACGTCGAAGCCGGGCGAAGACGAGCACCTGGCTGCCGACCGCCCGCAGCTGCTCGACCGCGTCGTCGTACCGGCGGCCGACCTCGTCGGGATCGCTGCCGACGCGCAGGATGTCGTTGCCGCCTGCCGAGAAGCCCACGATGTCGGGCGGCGGGTGATCCGTTCAATCGCAGACGCGAGTTGCGGGGCGTCGGCCGGGTTCCCGAACTCGACAGTGTGGTCGAGGATGACGCCGTCCTCGTTGTCCACGAGCTGGGCCGACCTGATCAGACGGCCTTCAAACCGTTTGCGTGTAGTGTCGGGTATACGGCTATCCCCGGGAGCGTCGAACCATGGCATTCATCATGGTCATCATCATTGTTCTCATTGTTGTGGGCGCCGCAGTCATGGATCGGCGCGGTCGGCGGCACGGAAGCACTATCAGGTCTTCGGCTTCCGTTGCCCGGTCGATCCGCGAAGCTGAGCGCCGAGCGGGCTCGCAGCAGCTACTGGGCGGTCCAGAATCCTGGAACGACCCTTCAAAACATCAAAACGATGGCTGACTGCCACATCATCGGTCGGAGCCAAGTCGAAATTTGGTCCAGCCGGGTGGGTGCGACTCCAGGCGGTCTCCGAATCTACGCCGGTTCGCGTGCCGCGGCCCCTAGTAGATCAGCCCGAACGCGTCACGGGACAGTTGCGCGGCAGCGGGGCAAACAATCGAGGTAGCTCGCTGAGGGTCGACTTCTCGAGTCGCTGGTAGCCGCGCGGAAGAACGTCTCGCAGTTCCGGGTTCGAGCTCTCAATCAGCTTCATCGCGTCGTCGCCGACCAGCGGTATGCTGGGCTCGTTGGTGCGATCGTGGGACATGTTCTGGCTCGTGGATACATGTAACCGCCGACCGTTGCCTCGAAGCGCCCGTCTGCAGCAGTGGTGGTGGGTTGCGCCGGTCGATGCGCTCATCGTGTTTCTGGCCGCGATGGGTGTCGCGTGGGGCTTTCATGGATCCGCCCGATGGGCCGCGGCCTACCTCGCAGTCTGGTCGGTCATCATCTTCGGGTTCTCGCTTCGACGCCTGATCCGGCGCAGGTCGAGTCAGACCTCGTCCACAGCACGTCGCTAGCTGTATGACGCAGTCAGCTACGACGCTCGCGTGCCGGCAGCGCGAGCGTCCACCGTGCAGCACGACAATCGCCGATGTTGGTCGCGCGCCCAACGTTCTGGTCTGATCCTGGGTGACGATGGCGGTGTGCCGCGAAATCGCGTCGAGGTCGCCAGCGGCGGCCTGGTGGTCGCGGGCAGGCGACGTTCGGGATCTCGTACGTCTTGGTCGGCGCCTTCGTTGCCGCGAACTCGGTGATGCGGATCATCTGGCCGATCATGGTCTGTCTGGATCGGGATTGCGTGGCAGCAGTGGCGCAGCCGCGTTGATTCGATCGCGGCGGAGCCATGCCGTTGGCGGGACGGGAGATGGCTCCACCTCCAGAGCTATCCCAAGAACCGTGTGGACGACGCGTATTCGCTGCCGGCGCCTCGATAGAGCCCGACCACACACCACGACCCGTGACCCGGGCGGCACGGCGGGTCCTGACCATCCTGCTCCGCCTACTCGCGCCTATCACCCTGCTGGTCGCAGCCGCCATCGGCGCCACGATGCCCCTGTGCCTGATCGTCGCCTTCGCATTCATGGTCGCGGGCTTCATGGTCGGCTGGGGGGCGACGGGTTCGAGTTTCAGACGGAGACAATAGACCGCCCGGGCGGCTGGAGCCCCGGCCACGCAGCGGCGGGGTGCGCGATATAGGGCGTCGCCCGGGTAATCCGGGGGCCATATCGCTGGGGCTCCTCCAGCCAGGGCCGGTTGAGAAGCAGGAGGCGTACTGCAGTTCGGTCTGCGCGTTGAAGAAGTCCCGCAGCCGCCGCCACAGGACGCTCACGTCGCAGCCTCGGACCCCGTGACGTGCGCGACGCCTCGGTGTCCGCCGTCTGGGGGGGTGCCCGGTGTGGGTGGCCCGAGTGCGGCGACTGTTGCTGTTCTCGCCAGGCCGGTCGGTGTGTCGGGTCGGGGGCCTGGTCGGTGCAGGGTCAAGGCGACGGAAGCGACGACGAGCGCTGCGCCGGCGGCATCGCGCAGGGTGAAAGCTTCCCCGAGCAGCGCGGTCCCCAGGGCGACGGCGACGACCGGGTTGACGTAGGCGTAGGTCGACACCGTAGGTAGCGGCAGGTGCGCAAGGGCGTAGCCGTAGGCGGTGAACGCCAGAATCGAGCCCGGCACGACCAGCCACGCCAAAGACAGCCAGGATGTGGGGTGCACCGCGCTCCAGCGCACCTGGGAGAACTCGCCGGTGAGCGCAGCGATCACAAGCAGCACCGCGCCGGCGATAAGCATCTGCATCGCTGCGACGAGCAGCGCGCGCTGCGGTAGGGCCAGTCGGTGACCGAGCACCGATCCGATTCCCCACGCCGCGGACGCGGCCAGCACGACAATGACGCCCAGCGGGTGCCCACCCAGCGGCCCGCCGCCGGCCAGCACCGCGATCCCAGCCAGGCCTGCCAACAGCCCCACCGCGGCGAACCGGGTGACCCGGTTGTGCCCGATCAGCACACCGAACACGACCATCCACAGCGGCACGGTTGCCACCAGCACCGCGGCCAGCCCCGAGGGCAAGGTGCGCTCACCCACGGTCAGGCCGCCGTTGCCCAGCACCAGCAGCAAGATCGCGACCACGGCACACGCCATCCACTGCGTGCGCCGGGGCCGGTCGGCAACCCGCACCTGCGCCGACCCGGTCCGTATCGCCACCGGGTACAGCATCAGACCGGCCAGCAAGTACCGCGCGCCGGCGAGAATGCCCGGCTGCAGGTCACGCACACCCACCCGGATGGCCAGGTAGGTCGATCCCCAGAAGACGTAGACCACTGCCAACGCGACCCAGGCCAGCACGGCACGATTCATCGGATGTCTGCTCACACCTCGATGCTCGTCCCAAGACCCTCGCTACCGTCAGTGGCAGAAATGACGTTCTAGAGTAGATTCCAGCCATGCACCGAATCGCGATACCCGTCACCGACCGCATGCCCCTATTCGAACTCGCGGTGCCCTGCGAGGTGTTCGGCCGCACCCGCGAGGACCTGCCCGCCCCGTGGTGGTACGAGCTGCAGCTGTGCGCCGCGCGACCCGGGACCGTGCGCACAGCCGAGGGCCTGCGCCTGGACACCCGCTTTGACCTGCAGGGCATCGTCACCGCGGACACCGTCATCGTGCCCGCCTGCGCCGACGTCCAAGAAGATCCACCGCCGCAACTGCTCGACGCGCTGCGCCAGGCACACGCCCGCGGCGCCCGGATCGCCTCGATCTGCACCGGGGCGTTCACCCTCGCCGCGGCGGGCCTGCTCGACGGGCACCGGGTCACCACGCACTGGATGCACGCCGAACAGTTCATCCGCCGCTGGCCGCAGATCGAACTGGACCGCGACGTCCTTTACACCGACGACGGCACCATCCTCACCTCCGCCGGGACCGCCGCCGGACTGGATCTGTGCCTACACCTGGTGCGCCGCGATCACGGCACCCGAATCGCCAACATCCTCGCCCGCCGCATGGTCATGC
>JBPCOE010000090.1:0-9749 GCA_051000605.1 Jatrophihabitans sp. | reverse complement strand
CCTTGTCCTTGCGCCGGTCCGGGCTGTAGGTGCGCTCCCAGTACTCCCAGAGTGTCTGCGCGTAGGTCGGCAGTGGCGGCACGCTGATGCCCGACCCGGCGAGCGCCCGCTCGGCCTTCGTAGAGTCGAAGTGGGTGGGGTAGGTCAGGTGGCCGAACATTTCCCGCGGAATGCCGAGCTCGGCCCGGACCAGATCGGTGATCTGGCGCGCCCTCAGCAGCCCGGCGAGCATGGCGCTCAAACGGACCAGCCGCCCGTCGAAGGCACCCGCCACGCCCTCGAACTCGCTGAGGCGCTGCACGCCGGACACTTCCACCATGTCAGCTCGATCGCTGCGGCAGGTCTCTACAAGGGCTTCTTCACCGAGGACATGTTCGACGAGGCGCAGGACGTCGAGCACAACCCGTACTACCTGACCAAGCACCAGTCCGAGCGCGTCGTGCGGACCGAGTCGAAGGTGCCGTGGCGCGTATATCGTCCCGGCGTCGTGGTGGGGCACTCGGAGACGGGCGAGATCGACAAGATCGACGGGCCGTATTTCTTCTTCAAGACGATCCAGCGCCTGCGCGGGGTCACGCCGTCGTGGCTGCGCGGCGTCGGCGTCGAGGGCGGCGAGATCAACATCGTGCCCGTCGACTACGTCGCCAAGGCGATGGACTACCTCGCCCATCAGCCCGACCTCGACGGCCGCGCCTTCCACCTCACCGATCCCGAGGCGCTGACCATCGGCGGGTTGATGAAGGTGCTGACCAAGGCGGCCAAGGCCCCGCAGCCGTCGCTCAACGTGGACGCGCGTGCGCTGGACATGCTGCCCGCACGCCTCACATCGACGCTCGTAAAACTGCCGGGCGCGAAGCAACTCACCGATCTGGTGCTCGCCGAGCTCGGCATCCCCCGCGAGACCTTCGCGTACCTGACCTACCCGACGCATTTCGACTCGGCGCAGACTATGGCGGCGCTGGAGGGCTCGGGCATCGAGCTGCCGAGGTTCGAGCTGTACGCCCAGCATCTGTGGGAGTACTGGGAGCGGACCTACAGTCCGGACCGCCGCAAGGACAAGCAGCTGGCCCGCGCGATCAAGGGCAAGACCGTCATGATCACCGGTGCGTCGTCGGGCATCGGCCGGGCCACCGCATTGCGGGTCGGGGCGGCCGGCGCGAGGGTGATCCTCGTTGCCCGCGGCGTCGAGAAGCTCGAACAGACGCGGGTGGAGATCGAGGACCTCGGCGGTGAGGCGTTCGTGCACCGCTGCGACCTCGCCGACCTCAGCGACATCGAGCGCATGGCCAAAGAGGTGCTGCAGGAGTACGGGCGGGTGGACGTCCTGGTCAACAACGCTGGGCGCTCGATCCGGCGTTCGATCGCGCTGAGCTACGACCGGATGCACGACTTCGAGCGGACGATGCAGCTCAACTACTTCGGGCCGGTGCGGCTCATCCTCTCGCTGCTGCCGGTCATGCGGCAGACGTCGCCTGACGGCCGCAAAGGTGGGCACATCATCAATGTCAGCTCGATAGGAGTACAGACCAACATCCCGCGCTTCTCGGCGTACGTCGCCTCGAAGGCGGCGCTGGATGCGTTCTCGCGATGCATCGCGTCGGAGGTCATCGACGACGGCGTGCACTTGACGACGATCCACATGCCGTTGGTGCGCACGCCGATGATCGCGCCGACGAAGATGTACGACCGGTTCCCGACCATGACGCCGCCCCAGGCCGCGGACCTGATCTGCAAGGCGATGATCCGCAAGTCCAAGCACATCGGGACGGCGATGGGCAACGCCGGCGCCCTCGCGTACCAGGTGGCGCCGCGCGGTGTCGACGTCGTGCTCAACGCGGGCTACAAGCTCTTCCCCGACTCGCACGCAGCCAAGGGCGGCGCCAAGGAGGGCAAGGATGATCAGCCCTCGACGGAGAGCGTCGCGTTCGCGCACATCCTGCGCGGGGTGCACTGGTAGGTCCCGACGACCCAGTTCGGCTTGCGTCGACGATTCGGCAAATTCCGGTTCCTGACGGAGCCGACGGTGAGGGAGATTCGTTGAGCGACAGGGTGAACGAGGACGACGAGCCGCGGCACGCCGGTGCCCACGCCGCCGAGCCTGACGACGCTCAGGACCGCGGCGCGGGCTGGTCGGCCGAGGCGTCCGGGCCGCCGCCCGGGCCTGGTGAGCCGTACCCTGCGCCGCCGCAGATGGAGCAGAGCGGGTACTCCGAGCATCCGGTGTATTCCGAACAGAGCCCGTTCGTCGATCACTCGCCACAGTTCGCCGAGCCGCCGCACTACGCGGACCGGCCGCAGTTCGTCGAGCAACCGCGGTTCCTCCAGCAGGCGCCGTACAGCGCACCGGAGCACTACGTCCGGCAACCGCCACAGTTCGTGGAGCAAGCGCCGTCCTACGGTGAACAGCCGCCGTACGGCAGGGAGCAGCAGTTCGAGCCGCAGCCGCAGTACGAGCCGCAGCAGCAGTTCGAGCCGCAGCCGCAGTACGGCGAGCACCCTATGCCGTCGAAGGTTCAGCCCGATGCGGCGGCTCCCGCTGTGCCGCCGCTCGAGCACGCAGGTCCACGACCGAGCCCGGTACCCTCGCAGCCTCGATACGGACCGTCCGGATACGGTGCCCCTGGACCGGCGCCGATCCCGCGACCGGAGGATCTACTGGTCCCGATCACAACGAACCTCGCCGCGCAGCCGGCGAGCTGGGGCTGGCGGGGCAAGCTCAACCGCGGCTCCGGCGGCATGATCAAAGCGAAGGCAGCGCCGGACGAGCTCCTGGCTCGCCGGGCGATCGTCGGCATCCAGCGCAGCTTCTCGCGTCCGATGACCGTCGTGGTGATCCAGCCCAAGGGTGGTGCCGGCAAGACGCCGACGACGATCTGCCTGTCTGCCGCGTTCGGCGCGCACCGCGGCGGCTATGTCGTGGGGTGGGACGACAACGAGACGAGGGGCACGCTTGCCGTTCGCGTGGCCAACCCCGACAACCAGCGCGCGACGGTATGGGACCTACTGAGCGACCTCCCCGCGTTCGAACGATTCGACGCCCGGGTGGGCGATCTGAGCTACTACGTCCGCGCTCAGCCGGACGCGCACTTCGACGCGCTGGTCAGCGACGACAACCCGGGGAACATGGCGCAGATCGGCGAGGACGAGTTCCAACGACTGCACCGGGTGCTGCAGCGCTTCTACCGGATGATCGTCGTCGACACGGGAAACAACGTCCGATCGGCGAACTGGCAAGCGGCAGTGAACTCCGCCGATCTGGTCGTCGTAGTCTCGACGTACCAGCGCGACGTCGGGTTCAGCGGTTCGTGGGTGCTCGATCATCTCGCGCAGACGGGGCGGGAGGATCTTGCCCGCAACGCCGTGTCGATCCTGACTGCCGCCGAGCCGGTGGCGGACAAGGCCGTCCGCGACCAGCTGATGAGCCACTTCTCTGCCCGCACCCGCGCAGTCGTGCAGATTCCCTACGACAAGGAACTGGCGCACGGCGGCCCGATCACCTGGACGAGCTTGACCCCGCAGACCCGCAATGCCTGGGTTCGGGCGGGGGCGACGATCGCCGATGCCCTGGCCGAACAGGACGAACGGACCCTCGCCGAACGTCGCTCCTGAGCTTGCCCTCGGCGGCTCAGTAGTTTGAAGGTATGCCCTCGTTCCCCGGACACCACCCGCCGCTGCTGCTCGAACTCGATCTGACGTCGGCGCCGATCGAGACCGAGCCGGACGACCTGGTGGGCAAGCTGCGCAGCCGGCACCGTCCGCGGCTGCGGACGGTGCTGCGCACGCTGCACGAGTCCTCGTCCGACGAGCGGGTCCGCGGTCTCGTGGTCAAGATCGGCGGCGCGGCAGTGCCCTGGGCGATCATGCAGGAACTCCGGGACGGCCTCGCCGCGTTCGCCAAGAGCGGCAAACCCGTGGTGGCGTGGGCCGAGACGCTCGGCGAGGGGCAGAGTGGCACCGCCGACTACGTGCTCGCGTCGGCGTGCACGGAGATCTGGACGCAACCGTCTGCCGAACTCGGGCTGCTCGGCGTTGCGTCCGAGACGACGTTCCTGCGCGGCGCGCTCGACAAGATCGGTATCGAGCCGCAGCTGGACAAGCGACACGAGTACAAGAATGCCGCCGACCGGATCCAGCGCACCGAGTTCACACCGGAGCACCGCGAAGCCGTCGACCGGATCGTCGAGTCGACGTGGGGCGGGGCGGTGGAGGCGATCGCGGCCGGTCGCGGTCTGGACGCCGCCACGGTGGAGCTCGCGGCCGGTCGCGCGCCGTTGAGCGCCGAGGAAGCGAAACGCGCCGGGTTGATCGACCACATCGGTTACCGCGACGAGGTGTACGCCGACCTGCGCCGGCGCCTCGGTGATGTCGAGCTGCTGTTCGCCGACCAGTGGACGCCCAAGCGCGGCGTCGCGAGCCGGCTCAGGCCGGCGAAGGACTTCGTGGCCATCGTCGAGGCGCACGGCGAGATTGTCGGTGGACGCAGCAAGCACAGCATTCGCGGAGCACAGGTGGGCAGCGACACCGTGTGTGCCTCGTTGCGCGCCGCGCGGGAGAACGATCATGCGAAGGCGGTGCTGTTCCGCGTCGACTCACCTGGCGGATCGGCCGTCGCGTCCGACACCATCTGGCGCGAGGTCACGCTCGTGCGCGAGGCCGGGAAGCCGGTCGTCGTGTCGATGGGCGCCGTCGCTGGCTCGGGCGGCTACTACATCGCCTGCCCGGCCGACGTGATCGTTGCGCAGCCGGCGACGATCACGGGTTCGATCGGCGTGTTCGGCGGCAAGGTCGTGGTGACGTCGCTGCTGGATAAGCTCGGCCTCTCGACCGGTGCCGTCGAGCACGGGGCGAGCGCGCGGATGTTCTCCGCGCGCCGCGGGTTCACCACGGACGAGCAGAGTCGGCTGGCAGCGATGCTCGATCGCATCTACACCGACTTCGTGCAGAAGGTCGCCGAGGGGCGGTCCATGACCTGCGACGCCGTGCACGAGATCGCGCGCGGGCGGGTCTGGTCGGGTATCGACGCCAGCGGCAACGGGCTCGTCGACGTGCTCGGTGGGATGCGGGCCGCGGCCCGCATCGCGCGATCGAAGGCGGCCCTGCGCGACGACGCTCCCGTGCGTCCGGCCCTGCACGTCGCGCCGCTCGCCCGCCTCGGGAGGGCGAAGTCCAGCGAGGATCCGCGCGCCCTCGCCGCGACGATGTCGCTGTCGCCGTGGGGGGATCTGGCTGCGCTGGCCGAGACTGCGGGCCTGCCCGGCGGCGGACCGTTGCGGATGCCGACGATCTGGCTGGCCTGAACCCCTGGCGTCACCCCTCATGGTTCTGTGCGTTCCGTTCGCGAGGAACGGTGAGGCGGGGGACGCCGCCGAGACCGACGTGGTATCGGGCGTGCGCTGCGTATTCGGCGAGCTTGGCCCATAACGCCGCGTGGGCCGGCCACGGAATCGGCTCGTCGCCGTCGAGCCAGCTCTCGCCGAAGGTGATCCACACCAGCGTCCAGTCGGCGGCCGGTGCCCATTCGCCGCGGCTTGCCTCGATCAGCGAGCGGCGTAGCTGAAAGGCCAGGCGCGGGCCGTCGGGGAACGTCGGTGCCGTGTGCACGGCCCACACCCGGAAGTCGTGCGACATCAGGTCGAGCTCGAAGTCGCCGAGGACGGATGGGTCCACGAGTACCGTCGCGACGTTCTCGAATCCGCGCTTTCTCACCCGATCGATTATTGCCGCATGTACCGACAATGCGCAGCCCCGACGGTGCGGACGCACCGTCCGGCGAACGCAGGGGCGCACCGCCTAGAATGTCGTGAGCATTCGGGTCGACGGCGTTGTCGAACCTCGTCGATCTCTGCCACGCAGCAGATCGGCCGCGTTCCGGGCACGGAGCAACGACGACGGATACGAAAGGCAGACGCTCGTGGGCGACCCGCAGGGCTTCCTCAAACATCGAACGCGCGAGCTGCCGACCCGGCGGCCGGTCAGCGTCCGGATCCAGGACTGGCACGAGGTCTATGAAGGCTTCGCCGACGAGAGACTCAAGGATCAGGCCAGCCGCTGCATGGACTGCGGCATCGCGTTCTGCCACGGCGGCTGCCCGCTCGGTAATCTGATCCCTGAGTGGAACCACCTCGTCTACACCGGCGACTGGCGCAAGGGCCTCGATCGCCTGCACGCCACGAACAACTTCCCGGAGTTCACCGGCCGGCTGTGCCCCGCGCCCTGCGAGGCCGCCTGCGTGCTCGGGATCAGCCAGGACCCCGTCACAATAAAGCAGGTCGAGGTCTCGATCATCGACCACGCCTTCGAGCGGGACTGGGTCGAGCCGATGCGTCCCGAAGCCCACACCGGGCAGAAGGTTGCCGTCGTCGGGTCGGGCCCGGCGGGTCTGGCTGCGGCCCAGCAGCTCACCCGCGCCGGGCACGCGGTGACGGTTTTCGAGCGGGACGACCGGATCGGCGGCCTGCTGCGCTACGGCATCCCCGAGTTCAAGATGGAGAAGCGGCACATCGACCGCAGACTCGAGCAGATGACGGTCGAAGGCACCGAGTTCCGCGCCGGCGTCAACGTCGGGATGGACCTCACCGTCGAGCAGTTGCGCACCGACTACGACGCGGTGGTGCTCGCCGGTGGTGCGACCGTCGCCCGTGACCTGCCTATCGAGGGCCGCGAACTCGACGGCATCCATCAGGCGATGGAGTACCTGCCCTGGTCCAACCGCGTACAGCAGGGTGACCTCGAGGACACCCCGATCAGCGCCAAGGGCAAGAAGGTCGTGATCATCGGCGGCGGCGACACCGGGGCCGACTGCCTGGGCACTGCGCTGCGGCAGGGCGCGGCCAGCACCCACCAGTTCGAGATCATGACTCGCCCGCCGGCCGAGCGGCCGACATCCACTCCGTGGCCCACCTACCCGCTCATGTTCCGGGTCAGCTCGGCCCACGAAGAGGGCGGCGAACGCGTCTTCGCCGTCAACACCGACAAGTTCACCGGCGTCGACGGCGTAGTCAGCACCCTGGCTGCCTACGAGGTCGAGACGACGGACGGGAAGTTCGAGAAGGTCGAGGGCACCGAGTTCGAGCTCGAGGCCGACCTGGTGCTGCTCGCGATGGGCTTCACCGGTGCGCAGCGCGAAGGCCTGCTGACCGGTCTCGGCGTCGAGTTCGACCAGCGCGGCAACGTCGCCCGCGACGAGAACTACGAGACCAACGTGCCCGGTGTCTTCGTCGCCGGCGACATGGGGCGCGGGCAATCGCTGATCGTCTGGGCCATCGCCGAAGGCCGGGCCGCTGCCGCCGCGGTCGACGCCTTCCTGGTCGGCGGCACCGCGCTGCCGTCGCCGATCAAGCCGACCGCTGTCGCGCTGCGCCTCTGACGAGATGGACGATCGGCCCTGCCGCAACGGCTGCGTCGCGACATCGGCCGCAGTCCGCGCGGCCGGTTTTGAGTCCGTCCGGGTGATCGAGATGTCTGCCTGGCAGGGCGCCGAACGAGCACTGTGGACCGCGACCGTGGCGGCTGATCCGCACGACGACGCCACGGTGCAGTCGCTGCGGAAGGAAGGAACACGGGGATTGGAGTGGATCGACCGCGTCGGCCGCGTCCTGCTGCTCGCCTGCTCGTAGGATCGCCGTCATGAGCGCGGACCGGCCCCGGCGCCTCGGTATCATGGGCGGCACGTTCGATCCGATCCACCACGGGCACCTCGTGGCGGCCAGCGAGGTGGCCGCACGCTTCGCGCTGGACGGGGTCGTCTTCGTGCCCACCGGCGAACCGTTGCAGAAGTCAACGCGTCAGGTGAGCCCCGCTGAGCACCGCTACCTGATGGCCGTGATCGCCACCGCGTCCAACCCGCGGTTCTGGGTCAGCCGCGTGGACATCGACCGCGCCGGGCCGACGTTCACCGTCGACACGATCCGCGACATCGCCGCACAGCGGCCCGACGACGAGCTGTTCTTCATCACCGGCGCCGACGCGCTGGCCCAGATCCTGTCCTGGAAGGACGCCGCGGACGCGTTGAAGCTGGCCCAGTTCGTCGGCGTCACCCGGCCGGGTTACGAGCTGTCCGACGCGCACCTGCCGACCGACTCGGTGACGCTGGTCGACGTCCCCGCTATGGCGATCTCGTCCAGCGACTGCCGCGCGCGGGTCGCCACCGGGCGCCCGGTTTGGTACCTCGTGCCCGACGGCGTCGTGCAGTATCTCAACAAGCATCGCCTGTACCACGACGGGGCGTCGCCGCCCGGCTGATTGACGCCAACTCAGTCGCAGCGGGTAGACCGCGACCGCATCCGGTGATCCGTACACTGGGCGGCAATGACCGCCACCGATGAAGCGACCACGCTTGCCACCGCCGCCGCGCAGGCCGCCGCCGACAAGCTCGCCACCGACATCGTCCTGATCGACGTCAGTGACCGCCTGGCCATCACCGACATCTTCGTCGTCGCCACCGGCACCAACGAGCGTCAGGTCGAGGCGATCGTCGACGCCGTCGAGGAGAGACTGCGGCTCGCGGGTCACAAACCGATCCGTCGCGAGGGCCAGCGCGACGGCCGCTGGGTGCTCCTCGACTACGGCGACGTCGTGGTGCACGTCCAGCATTCCGAGGAACGCCTCTTCTACGCACTCGAGCGGCTCTGGAAGGACTGTCCCTTCATCCCGTTCATCGACGCAGCCGCTGCCGCACATGCGGCCGAACCCACGACCGCAGCCGAGTGAGCACGCGCCGGCTGATCCTGCTCAGGCACGGTCGCACGGCGTGGAACGCACAGCGCCGCTTCCAGGGTCACGCCGACCCGCCGCTGGACGAGGTGGGCCGGGCTCAGGCCTACGAGGTGAGCGGCATCATCGCCGCGCTGCGTCCGGATCTCATGGTCAGCTCGAGTGCTACTCGGGCGATGCAGACCGCCGGCATCGTCGCTGAATCAGTGGGGCTGCCCTTCGCCTCGGACATCCGCTTCCGCGAGCGCGGACTCGGTCACTGGGAGGGCCTCACGCTCGACGAGGTGTCCGCGGCGTACCCGACCGAGTACGCCGAATGGGCTGCGGGGCGCGACATCGAGCGTCCCGGTGGCGAGACCCGTGACCAGGTCGCCACCCGCGCGCTGGACGGGCTGGCCGATCTGGGTGAAGCAGAGTTCACCCTGCTCGTCACCCATGGCGCGACGGCGATGGCGGTCTGCAATGCGTTGCTCGGGCTGAGTCAACGGGTGCATCCGCTCGGCGCGCTCGTCAACTGCCACTGGACCGAGCTGTATATCGAGAAGGGACGGGACGCCGCGTGGCGCGTCCGCGGGCACAACCTCGGGGCTCCCGGCGCTGTGGTGCCGCTACCCGAGCGCGCGGCCGAGTCCCCGGAGCCGTCCGACGCCGACGCCTGATCGCCCTCGCGACCGGTCTTGATCAACACAGTCTCGCAGGTCTACTGACCTGCCCAGACCGTGTTGATCAACGTCCGGGCGGTTTCCGCTGCGGACCCACGTGACGCATCCCATTGCTGGCGGAGCATCGGGACGCTTCATCCCGGCCTTACGCTGACGAACAGGTGCCCCCGCGCCCGGCGGCGACGGACGGCGGGCGCGGGGCGTGCACCAAAATCTGTTGCGAAAGGTTCGAAGCGCATACTCTCTAGGCATGAGCACAGGTCGTCTGCTCCTTAATGGGCCGCGCTGACGGATCGATTGATCGCCCAGCGCGGCCGAGGCTCCTGCCCCGACAGAGGCCCCTTGTTTTTCCAAGGAACAACCGAACGTCTCTCA
>JBPCOE010000087.1:0-59797 GCA_051000605.1 Jatrophihabitans sp. | reverse complement strand
TGGCATTGGGCACCCAGCCGTACTTCGACGTGCCGTGGCCCAGTCCGACACCGAACACCCCGCCCGACGCGAGGGCATAGAGCCCCTCGACCGTATGGAATCCGCTGTTCTTCGCGTCCTTGAACGGATGCATGAAGGTGGTCAGTCGCTCTACGCGGTAGGGCGCGGCGAAGGCGAACGCGGTCACCGCGCCCACCACGACGACCACGACGCCGATGAAGTAGCGCAGCGGCATGCCGACCATCCACAGCAGGCCGAGCAGGATCAACATGAAACACAGCGTGGTGCCGAGGTCGGGCTCGAGCATGATCAGCACGGCGACCAGCGCGAAGCCCGGCAACAGCGGCACGAAGAGATGCCTGGCCCGGCGCAGGGTGCCGAGCTGTTGTTTGCGGGCCAGCAGATCGCCGCCCCAGAGCAGCACGGCGACCTTCGCGAACTCCGACGGCTGCAGTTGCAACGGACCAACGTCGATCCAGCGCCGGGCACCATATACGCCGACACCGATCCCCGGCACGAGCACGGCGAGCAGCGCTACGATCGCCAACGCCAGGCTGGGATAGGCGAACAGCCGGTAGGCCCGCGGTGGCAGCCGCATGGCGATCCAGAGCACTGGTAGCCCGAGGCCGACGAACTCGGCCTCGCGCACCATCTGCGTCCACATCGAGGTGGGGCCGTCCGCGCTGTGCGAGACCGCGATTGTCGTCGACACCGCCATCAGCACGCCGAAGAAGAGCAGCCCGGCCACGGCGAGCAACAGCAGTTGCACCGACGCGTACGGCCGGTCGAGGAACCGGGTGCCCGCGCGCTCGGGCCGCACCCGCTCGCGCAGCCGCTCGATCAGCCCGGCATCTCGAGCCGCTGTGCTCATGGCGAGTCGAGGGCGCACACAGCCGCCTCGAACGCAGCTCCGCGAGCCGCGTATCCGGTGAACATGTCGTAGGAGGCCCCGGCGGGCGCGAGCAGCACGGTGTCGCCCGGACGCGCGAGTCCGGCCGCGGTGCGCACCACCTCGGTCATCGCACCATCGTCGGTGCTGCGCACCGTGATCACGGGGACATCGGGCGCGTGTCGGGCGAGCGCGGCCGCGACGACGTCGCGGTCCTGGCCGAGCAGGACAACACCGGCCAGCCGCTGCGCCGTCGCGGCGACGAGCTCGTCGATCAGCACACCCTTGAGCTGGCCGCCTGCGATCCACACGATCCGCGGGTACGACGCGAGCGAGGCCGCGGCGGCGTGCGGATTCGTGGCCTTGCTGTCGTCCACCCAGTCGACACCATCGCGCCTGGCGACGGCCTGGTTGCGATGCGGATCGGGGACAAACGTGCGTAGACCCTCGGCAACGGCCGCGGCCGGTACGCCATGGGCCCGGGCGAGGGCGGCGGCGGCGAGCGCGTTCGCCACGTTGTGCGCGCCCGCAGGACGAACGTCGGCAGCGGACGCGAGCGTGAGGTCGTCGTCGCCGAAGGCGTTCGACACCAGACGGCCATCGGCGACGCCGACCTGGCCGGCGCCGGGTCGGCGGAGCGTGAAGGTGATCGCTCCCGCCGGGAGTCGCGCGGCGACGAGCGGGTCGTCGGCATTGCCGATCGCGATCGGTCCGGCCCACACGGCGGTCTTCGCGTCCACGTAGGCGTCCATGGAGCCATGCCAGGTCAGGTGGTCGGGTGCCAGATTGAGCAGCGCCCCCGCCGCAGGGACGAGCGATGGCGCGAAGTGCAGTTGCTGGCTGGACAGTTCTACGGCGAGGACGTCGTAGGCGGCTCCTGACAGGACGGCGTCGATCACGGACTCCCCCACGTTGCCGACCGCGACGGTGCGCAGACCGCTTACACGCAGGATCGATTCGAGCATATGGACCGTCGTGGTCTTGCCGTTCGTCCCGGTAAGGGCGAGCCACGGCGCCGCGTCGGCACCGCGCAGCCGCCAGGCGAGCTCGACCTCGCCCCAGACCAGGATGCCCCGCTGCGCCGCATCGACCAGCAGCGGATCCCGCGGAGGCACGCCGGGCGACGTCACCACGAGGTCCACGCCCTGTGGGACGGCGGTTAGCGCTCCGAGCCAATGGGCGCCCGCGCGGACGAGCGCGGCGACCGACCCGTCCTCGGCGGCCGCGGTCAGCTCGACGGCCACGCCGCCACCGATCAGTGCGCGGGCTGCCGATTCGCCGGCTATCCCGACCCCCACGACGAGGATGCGACGGTCGGCGAAGCGGGCGGCGGGTGACGTGTCGGCGCCCTCAGCCATTGCCGGTGAAGTCCGCGTAGAACAGGCCCACCCCGAACGCCACGGCCATGCCACCCATGATCCAGAACCGGACGATGATCGTGACCTGGTCCCAACCGGCGAGCTCGAAGTGATGGTGCAGCGGCGCCATCCGGAACACCCGTCGACCGGTGCCGGTTCGTATTCGTGTGATCTTGAACCAGCCGGTCTGGATGATCGACGAGATCGTGATCGCCGCGTAGAGGCCGGCGAGGGCGACGAGCAGCAGCTCGGTACGCGTGAGGATCGCGAGGCCGGCCATCAGCCCGCCGAGCGCGAGCGAGCCGGTGTCCCCCATGAAGATCTGGGCCGGCGAGGCGTTCCACCACAGGAATCCGAAGCACGCGGCCATCGCCGAGGCGGCGACGATGGCGAGGTCGAGCGGGTCACGGACGGAGTAGCACGCAGCTACGGGGTGGTGCAGGCACTGGTTGCGCGACTGCAGGAAACAGATGAGGGTGAACGCGCCGAACACCATCGCGGCCGCGCCCGCGGCCAGCCCGTCCAGACCGTCGGTCAGGTTCACCGCGTTCGAGGTCGCTGAGATGATCAGGTAGGCGACGATGACGAACCCGACCGAGCCCAGCCCGATGGCCGCGATATCGCGGACGTAGGAGATGTGCGTGGACGCCGGCGTCAGCCCGAAGCTGTTGCGGAACGACAGCGCGAGAACCGCGAAGATCACAGCGACGATCAGCTGGCCCAGGAACTTGGCCCTGGCCCGCAGTCCGAGGCTGCGCTGACGACGGATCTTGATGAAGTCGTCGAGGAAACCCACCGACCCGAGGCCGACCATGAGGAACAACGCGAGCAACCCCGAAGCCTGGGGGCCGCCGTCGCCCCGGATCGCGCGCACGACGTGCGCGATCGTGTAGCCGACGACGGTCGAGCCGACGATGGCGACGCCCCCCATCGTCGGCGTGCCGCGCTTGACCAGGTGTGTCTTCGGTCCGTCGAGGCGGATCTCCTGCCCGAACCCGCGGCGTCGGAACCACACGACGACCAGCGGTGTGCACAGGATCGAGGTGAGCAGCGAGAAGATCGCGGCAACCAGAACGATCTTCACCCGCCGTTGTCCCCCTTCGCTCTCGGGTCGCTCGACCTACTCCGCTTGGCCGGCCCACTCGGCCGGGCCCGACCATCCGACCCGGCCCGTTCGCCGGTGCCGGATTCCACATCGTCGGCGATCGCCAACGCCACCCGTTCGAGGCTCGCCGAACGCGACGCCTTCACCAGCACGACGTCCGGCGCCCGGAGCTCGCTGCGCAGGAGCCCGATCGCGGCCTCGACGTCGGCGACCCAGCGCGACTCGCCGTCCTGTGAGCCTTCCAGAGCCGCTGCGTGCTGGATCGGGCGGGCCTCGTCCCCGACAGCGATCACCTGGGAGATGTCGAGCCGGACGGCCAGCCGGCCTAGCGCGGCGTGCTCGGCCGGGCCGTCGGCACCGAGCTCGGCCATCGGCCCCAGGACGGCGTAGGTCCGTCCTCCGGCGGCGCGTCGGGGTCGGCCGACGGAAGCCAAGGTCTTCAGCGCGGCGCGCATCGACTCGGGGTTGGCGTTGTAGGCATCGTTGATGACGAGTACGCCGTCGCGTCGCTCGGTGACCTCCATGCGCCACCGGCTGAGAGGAGTAGCGGCGGCGAGCGCGGCGGCGACGTCCGCAAGGCGCAGGCCGCATTCGAGCGCCACCGCGGCGGCGGCGAGCGCATTGCCGACGTGGTGCGCGCCGACGAGCCGCAGCTCGACAGGGACGTTGCCATCGGCGGTGACCAGGACGAAACGGGGCCGGCCCAGTTCGTCCAGCGTCACGTCCGAGGCTCGCACGTCGGCCGTGCTCGCCTCGCCCACCATCGTCACGCGCGCCCGGGTGCGCGAGGCCATGGCGGCCACCAGCGGGTCGTCCGCGTTCAGCACGGCGAGGCCGTCGGGCGGCAACGCCTCCACGAGCTCGCCCTTGGCCGCGGCGATCGCCTCCCGGGAGCCGAACTCGCCGAGGTGCGCGCTGCCGACGTTGAGCACGACCCCGATGTGCGGCGGAGCGATGTCGGCGAGGTAGCGGATGTGCCCGAGGCCGCGTGCGCTCGTCTCGAGCACGAGGAAACGCGTCGTCGGTGTCGCCCGCAGGACCGTGTACGGGTGGCCCAGCTCATTGTTGAACGACCCGGGGGGCGCGACGGTCGGGCCTAGACCGGCCAGCACTTGCGCGAGCAGATCCTTCGTCGACGTCTTGCCCGACGAGCCGGTCACGGCGACGACGATCGTGTCCGGCAGCTTCCGAATCACCGCGGCGGCCAGCGCGGCGAGCGCGGCGAATCCGTCCTCGACCTCGATCGCCGGTCCGTCGACCGGCCGCGTCACGATGCTGGCGACCGCGCCCTGCCGCGTCGCCGCCTCGACGAAGTCGTGGCCGTCGACGCGCTCGCCGGGCAACGCGACGAACAGGCCGCCCGCCGTCACGGCCCGGGAGTCGAACTCGATGCTGCCCGCGACGACGGTCTGCGGATCGGCGCTGGTCAGGCGTCCGCCGACGATATCGGCGATCTCGCCCAGCGAAATTTCGATCACCGCGACGACCCGCTTCGGCGGTGTTGATCTCGTCCGGAGCCGACGTTCGTGCCGGGCCCGGACGAGATCATCACGGGGTCACTCCGATCGCCGCACGCAGCACGGCCCGGTCGTCGAAGGGGTGCACGACGCCGTCGATCTCCTGGCCCGTCTCGTGACCCTTGCCCGCGATGAGCACCGTGTCGCCGGGACGAGCCTGCGCCACAGCGGTCTCTATCGCGGTGCGGCGGTCGCCGATCTCAAGGATCTCGCCTCGTTCGTCCGGCGGCACGGCGTCGGCACCGGCGCGCATCGCCGCGCGGATCGCGGCGGCATCCTCGGAGCGTGGGTTGTCGTCGGTGACGATGAGCAGATCCGCGTCGCGCGCGGCGATCTCGCCCATGTGCGGGCGCTTGCCCCGGTCACGATCACCGCCGCACCCCAGCACGATCACGAGACGTCCGCGCGTCAACGGGCGCAGGGCGCGCAGCGCCCCGTCCACCGCAGCCGGCTTGTGGCTGTAGTCGACCACCGCGAGAAAGGGCTGCCCCGCGTCGATGCGCTCCATCCGTCCCGGTACCGAGGAGCCGGCGATGGCGGGCGCGGCGACGGCCGGATCGACACCCGCCTCGTAGAGCATGGCCAGCGCAAGCAGGGCGTTGGCCACGTTGTAACGCCCCGGGATCGCGCACCCCATCTCGAGATCGATCCGTCGCGACTCGCCCATCTGATTCGGCGCGGACCACCAGGGGCCCAGTGCGCGAAACGTCGTCGTCCCGTCGGCTCGCTCCTCGATGTCGTGCGCCTCCCACGAGTCGTCGTTTCCGCCAGCGCCGGTGCGCACCGTGATGCAGTCGCCTACGGCCGCCACGGCTCGTTCACCCCACTCGTCGTCACGGACGATCACCGTGGTGTCAGTCAGGTCGAACAAGCGCATCTTCGCGCGGAAGTAGTCCCACATGTCCGGGTGGAAGTCGAGATGGTCTTCGGACAGGTTGGTGAACGCGGCGACGTCGAAGCGCACGCCGTCCACCCGGTACATGGCCAGCGCATGACTTGACACCTCCATCGCCACATCCGTGACGCCCCGCTCGAGCATGACGGCGAGCAGCGCTTGCAACTCGGGTGCCTCGGGGGTGGTGAAGCCGGCCTCCAGCGTGTCGTCACCGATCATCGTGGCGACGGTGCCGATGAGCCCCGGCACGCGACCGGCGGCCAGCAGGCCGGCCCGCATCAGGTACGTCGTCGTCGTCTTGCCGCTCGTACCCGTCACCCCGAGCACGCGCATCGACGTAGACGGGTTCCCGTAGACGTCGGCGGCCAGCGGCCCTAGGACGGTCCGCACGTCCGGCACGACGATGGCAGGGACATCGGCGGCAATGGTGCCGTAGCCCGGTTCGTCGGTGAGAACGGCGACCGCGCCGTCCGCAACCGCCCCGGACGCGAACGACGCGCCGTGCGCTGTGCGCCCGGGCAGGGCCGCGAACAGGTCTCCCGGCCGTACGCGCTGACTGGACGCGGTGATCCCGCTGATCACTGCGTCGCCACCGTGTACCCGGCCGCGGCCCGCGGCGAGCGTGCGGAGCTCGACCGGCGCCGTGCGGGCCGGCCGGGGAATTTCGTCGACCGAGCTGGCTGCCACGTCAGCAGACGTTACTGGGCAGGTAGGCTGGATTCTTCCCTGCGCAGACCTGCAGCGGCACGTGCTTGGACCTGGATCCCGTGGGCGCCACCTTGGCGTGCTGCAGTTCGTAGCTCGCGATGTGGTGGAACAAGGGCGCCGCGACATCCCCGCCCTCGACGCCGTGTGCCGGGTTGTCGACCATGATCGAGACGACGAACTGCGGATTGTCCGCCGGCACCATACCCGCGAACGTGTCCCAGTTCATCGAGCTGGAATAGCGCCCACCGTTGTTCGGGTCCGGTTGCTGCGCCGTGCCCGTCTTGCCGGCGACGCGGTAGCCGGGGATCGCAGCCTTCACGCCGGTGCCGCCGGGCATGATCACCGACTCGAGCATCGTGCGTACGGTGGCGGCGGTCTGCGGCGTCACGACTCGGAGGCCCGCGGGCTGCTTCGTCGTCTTCTCGACACCGTCGGAGCCGGTGATCGACGAGACGATCCGCGGCGGCACCCTCACGCCCTTATCGGCGATCGTCTGGTAGATCGATGCCAGCTGCAGCACCGTCATGCTGAGCCCCTGGCCGAACGGCAGGTTAGCGAACGTCGAGGCCGACCACTGCGAGATCGGCGGGAGGTACCCGCTGCTCTCACCCGGCAGTTCGATCCCCGTCTTCTCACCGATGCCGAACGCCTTCTCGTAGCGGTACCAATTCGCTTCGCCCATCATCTTTGCGATCTTCAGCGTGCCGACGTTGGACGATTCGGCGAGGATGCCAGTCGCCGTGAAGTCCTGCGTGGCGTGGTACCAGGCGTCGTTGATCCGGACGCCGCCCATGCGGATCGAGTACGGCACCGACAGGGCAGAGCTTGGCGTTATGGTCTTCTGCTGCAACGCGCCCGCGAACGTGATCGCCTTCTGCACCGAGCCGGGCTCGAAGGCGGCCATCACCGGTGGGTCGATCGGATGTCCCGGATCGATGGTATTGGGGTCGCGGGCGTCGAACGTGCCCGACGACGCGAGCGCCAGCACCTGGCCAGTCCTCGCATCGAGCACCGCCATCGATGCGCCTCGCGCGCCGGATCTCGGGACGTCCTTGTCGAGCAGTTCCTGCGCCAGGTACTGGAGATTCTGGTCGATCGTGAGCTTCACCGTCGCGCCGTCCTTGGCCGGCTTCGTCGTGGTGCGGCTACTCGGGTTGACGTTGCCCACATTGTCGACGGAATAGGTCTGGCTGCCGTCGACGCCGGCGAGCAAGGTGTTGAACCGCGACTCGATCCCGGCCGCACCGGTGCCGTCGGAATGCACCGTGCCGATGATGTTCGCCGCGGTCGTGCCACCGGGGTACTGCCGTTGCGTCGTCGCCTGGGCGTAGATGCCGGGGTACTTGAGCGCAAACACGCGCTGCGCCCGCGCGGGTGCCAGCGCCCTCGCGAGCACCGTGTAATGGCCCCGTTTCGACAGCGCAGCCGTGATCTTGACCGGCTCCGTGGCGAGCAACGGGGCGAGCGTGCGCGCGTACTTGGACCGCTGGGCCGCCGGTACTTGAGTCGGGTCGGCCGTGATGTCCTGCGCTTCGGACGTGTACGCCAGCGGCGTGCCGTCCCGGTCCAGGATCTGCCCGCGCAGGGCGTGCAGTTTCACCGTGTCGACGCGTTGGGCAGCCGCCGCCCCCGCGTAGTCGGTGTGATCGACGCCCTGCAACTGCACGAGTCGTCCCCCGATCACCAGCAACAGCGTGCACACGGCGGCGAAGCCGTAGCGCAGTCGCCCGTCCAGCGCGCCGAGGCGAAGCGGATGCCGACGGCGCGGTCGGCGTTGGACCGGACGGCGCTGGACGGGTCGGCGCTGGACCGGACGCTGCTGGACCGGACGCTGCTGGACCGGACGCTGCTGGTCGCCCTGGCCGAACCGCGTGGTGCCAGCCGACGGCACCGCACCCCGTGACGATGCCGCGCGTCCCCGAGATGGCGGCTGCCGGCGGTCGGTCATCGGGTACCTCCCGGCAGGGTCACCGTCGGAGTAGGCGTGGGCCTGGGCGGCACGGGCGACGTCTTCGGTGTGCTCGGGCTCCGGTTGGCCGAGGTTGGGCCGGCCGATGTGCGGCTCGCCGGCGGATGGCCGAGCTTGGTGCCCGACTTCGCCGGCGGGGACTTGCTCGGCTTCGGCGTGGCCGTCTTCTTTGCCGGCACTTTCGTGCTCGCAGGCAACGGAATGGGCTGCTCGGTCGCCGGGCCGGGCTTGCCCATCACTTTGACCACGCCGCCGGCGCCGATCACGAGGAACGCGGGATCGCCGCCCGGCACCATGCCCAGTGCGGCGGCCTGGGCGGCGAGATTGCCTGGCGCGGCGCTGGCGGCAACGCCCTGGCGAAGATCCTGCAACTGCGCGGCGATGACCGAATCCCGATCGGCCAGACCGTGGCGCCGTAGCTCGTTCGCCGCCGAAGCCGTGTTGAGCACGAGCAGCAGCGCCATGCCGCCGACGATCAGCCCGGTCACCAACAGGGCGAACGGGATCCGCGGCGCCGAGGCCCGCATCGGCGTCGTCGCGCCATACCTCGCTTGACGGCTCGGACGACGCTTGTTCGCACCGCCTGTGTCGCGCGCCCGCACTCCGTCCGGGCCACCCAACTCGCCATGCCTGCTGTTCGCACCGCTTGCGCCGCTCACGCCGACTCCCGGATCCGCTCGGCCGCACGGAGGCGCGCGGAGGCCGCGCGTGGGTTGGCCGCGACCTCGGCGTCCGATGCGGGTTCCGACCCGCGACTCAGCAGCCGCAGCTCCGGGCCGCGATCGGGCAACGGCACCGGCAGATCGGGGGGCGTCTGGTCGGTGGCGATGTCGGCGAACGCGTGCTTGACGATGCGGTCCTCCAGCGAGTGGTATGCGAGCACGACGATCCGCCCGCCCATGTTCAGCGCGCCGAGCGCAGCGGGCACGGCGTCGCGAACGGCGTCGAGCTCTCCGTTCACCTCTATGCGGAGGGCCTGGAACGTACGTTTTGCCGGGTGGCCCCCGTGCCGGCGCGTCGCGGCGGGTATCGCCTGACGCACCAACTCGGCCAGCTGCGCCGTCGACCGCAGCGGGGCGACCCGGCGCTCGCGATCAATGGTCTGTGCGATCCGCAGCGCGAATCGTTCCTCGCCGTACTCCCGCAGCACCCGGGCGAGATCGCGCACGGCATAGGTGTTTACCACCGTAGCGGCGGTCGTGCCGGTGCTCTGGTCCATGCGCATGTCCAGCGGCGCGTCCTGCGCGTAGGCGAAGCCGCGCTCAGCGACGTCGAGCTGCATCGAGGAGACCCCGAGGTCGAACAGGACGCCGTCGACCCCGTCGAAGCCGAGTTCGGCGAGCACCTCGGGCATCCGGTCATAGATGGCGTGCACTAGGTGGACGCGACTCGCATAGCGTCCTAGGCGGTCCCGGCTTCGCGCGAGCGCCTCCTGGTCCCGATCCAACCCGACGAGGGTGAGCTGCGGATGCGCCTCGAGCAACGCCTCTGCATGCCCGCCGAGACCGAGGGTCGCATCGACCGCCACCGCCGAACGACGGTGAACGGCCGGGGCGAGCAAAGTCAGCACGCGCTCGAGCAGCACGGGGACGTGCGTCACCTCGCGGTCGTCCATCTGCGCTGCTTTCTCGAGTGGTCGGTCTGGTCGATTCCGGTAGCGAGCGGCTCGGGCAGTGGTCCAGCGGGTGGGGAGCGGTGGGGCGAGGACAGGTCTCCTTGCGCCTGGTCCCCGCCCGTCCCGCCTGGCGCCGGGGAAGTGACGCCAGGTGGTGGACGGGAGGAGGCCGGACCCAAGGCACCTCGGGCGGACGATGGTCTTTAGAACACGCCGGGCAGGACCTCCTCGGCGACGTCGGCGAACGCGGGCTCGGTAGCGTCCACGTACTCCTGCCAGGCGGGGGCGTCCCAGACCTCGATGCGGGTGTCGGCGCCGATCACGACGCAGTCCTTTATCAGACCCGCGTAGGACCGCAGCATCGACGGCACGGTGATCCGACCCTGGCCGTCCGGCGTTTCGTCCGACGCGCTGGCGAACAATATTCGGCTGTAGTCGCGCGCACGCCGATCGGTGACCGGCGCCGTGCGCAGCGCGTCGGTGACGCGGTTGAACTCCAGCACCGGAAAGACGTAGAGGCAGCGGTCCTGGCCTTTGCAGATCACCAGCCCCCCTGCCAGCTCCGGACGGAATCGCGCCGGGAGCGCGAGTCGTCCCTTGTCGTCCAGCCGCGGCGTGTGGGTGCCGAGAAACATCGCCACATCACCTCCGCAGCCGCCCATTCAGTGGATATCAGCGCCATCGCCACCCTGATCCCCCACTGTTCCCCACCCTAACCCACTACAGGCCACAGTCAACGACTATCGACGACGGAAACAGCGAGTCGGCCCCGCCGCACGGCGGTGTGCGATGATCGCCGGAAATGCCCGGCGGGGCGCGCAGTCGGCATACTCGATGCTTCTCGCGGCACGAACGCCCGCGGCCGAGACGAAGGACGCACACCGGTGGACCAACCGCACGACAACACCTCGACCACGGCTCGGCACGCCGGCCCGCCAGGTTCCCTACGGTCCGCGGCTGACCCGCTGCCGGTCTCGGTCGTCCCCGACGCCGGCGCCCGCATCGGCGCGAACATCGAGCGGGTGATCGAGGGCAAACACGACGCCGTCCGGCTCGGACTCACCGTGTTGCTGGCCGAGGGCCACCTGCTGATCGAAGACGTTCCAGGGGTCGGCAAGACCAAGTTCGCCAAGGCACTGGCCCGCTCGATCGACTGCTCCGTCCGGCGCGTGCAGTTCACGCCGGACCTGCTACCCAGCGATGTCACCGGCGTGAGCGTGTACAACTCCGAAGAACGCGACTTCGAGTTCAAGCCGGGCCCGGTATTCGCGAACATCGTCGTGGGCGACGAGATCAACCGCGCGTCGCCGAAGACCCAGGCGGCGTTGCTCGAGTGCATGGAGGAACGCCAGGTCACCGTCGACGGCGTCACCTACGGCCTCGAGGCACCGTTCATGATGCTCGCCACCCAGACCCCGATCGCCGTGGGAGGCACGTACCCGCTGCCCGAGGCGCAGCGCGAACGGTTTACCGCACGGATCTCGATGGGCTACCCGGACCGCGCGGCCGAGATCGCCATGCTCGGCGAGCATGCGGCCCTCGACCCGCTCGAGAACCTGCGGCCGGTATCGGACGCGACCGAGATCCGCGCCCTGATCGGGGCGGTGCGCAGCGTGTACGTATCCGAGGCGATCAAGGCCTACGCCGTCGACCTGTCCGAGGCCACCCGACGAGCCGGTGAGATCCGGCTCGGCGCGTCACCGCGCGCGACCCTGCAGCTACTGCGCGCGGCCAAGGCCTGGACCGCTCTCGGCGGCCGCGACTACGTGATCCCCGACGACCTGCAATACCTGTTGACGCCGGTGTTCGGGCACCGGATGTTGTTGACCGCCGAGGCCCATGTCGCGGGCCGCAGCCCGGCCGACATCCTGGCGCGGATCGCACAGGTGACGCCGATACCCGGCAGCGCGACTTCCGGTTCATACTGACTCGTGACCGCTTCATGAGCAGGGGGCGCCTCGGCTTCACCACGCGCGCCAGCAGCCTGCTCGCCGCGGGGATCACCGCGGTCGTGTGCGGGCTCCTGCTCGGTGAGACAGACCTCGTGCGCGCCGGCGTGCTGGTCGCCGCCGTGCCGATCGCGGCGGCCGTGGTCGTCCATCGCTCCCGCGTGCGGGTGGCCAATCGCCGTGCGGTCGAACCACTGCGGGCACAGGCCGGACAGTCGGTCACCGCGCACCTGACCATCACCAACCGTTCGCTGCTGCCGACCGGCGCGCTCATGCTCGAAGACCAGCTCCCCGACCGCTTCGTCGGGCGCGCCCGGTTCGTGCTCGACTCGCTCGGCAGCCATGAGGCCCGCACTGTGTCCTACCGGATGCCGAACCTCGGCCGTGGCCGGTACCGCGCCGGCCCCCTGCGGATCCGGCTCAGCGATCCGTTCCACATGATCGATCTGACCCGGTCCTTCACGGCCACCACCGAGTTCCTCGTCACCCCGGTCATCGACCTGCTTCCGGCCGGTGAGCCGCCTCGGACCGACGACGTCGGCGACGGCGCCGGGAGCCACTCGATCGGCACGCACGGCGCCGACGACGCCTCGACGCGCGAGTATCGGATCGGCGACGATCTCCGCAAGATCCACTGGCGCTCGTCGGCCCGGACCGGAGCGTTGATGGTCCGCCAGGAGGAACGTCCCTGGCGCGCGCAGACCACCGTGTTGCTCGATCTGCGCGCAAGCGCCCACACGGTGGCCGACGACGACGCGATCGGCATGGGCCGCGACCCGCGGCAGACCAGCAGCCTCGAGTGGGCGGTCAGCGCGGTCGCGAGCGTCGGCAGCCAGGCCCTGCACGCCGGCCGCGACGTCGGCATCATCGGTGACCCGGAGCGGCCCGAACGCATGCGGTTCACCGACAACGGTCATCTCGTGACGTACCTCGCCTGCGTACGCGAGACCCACGGCACTGACCTCACCCCGCTCACCGCCGCGATCCGCGCCTCCGCGCGCGACTCGTCGCTCGTCGCCGTCCTGGGCCGTCTGGACCCGCCTGCGGTGCGGCTGCTGGCCGACGCACACCCCCGCGGGCGTTCCTCGCCGGCTCTCGCGCTGCTCCTCGACGTCGATTCGTGGACGTCGGGCGGGTCACGTACGGCATCGAGACACGGGGCCCAGGACGTCGACGCGACGGCAGCGGTGCTGCGCAATTCTGGTTGGCGGGTCACGATCGTGCGCTGCGGCACCGACACGCCCGAAGCCTGGCGGGTGCTGCTGTCCGGGCTCCCCCCGACAGCAGCCCGGAACCCGGTGCTGCGCCGATGAACCCGACGACGGCCCGCGCGACCGCAGACGCTCTGAACCGCCGGACCTACCGCAGCAGGGGCCTGCGTCGCAGCGGCTCGGGCGGCACCGGCCCGGTCGCTTCCGCCGCAGCGCGGCGCACGGCGCTGACACTGCTGGCCAGCGCATTGGGCGTCATCCCTCTCAAGGGGCTGTTCTCCGACTTCGGTTGGCTTCCAGACGCCTGGCTGACCATGATCATCGTGATTGCGCCCGCCGCCCTGCTCCGGCTACGCCGCCCCCCCGGCGCGCTCGACATCTGGCCCGGCATCGTGCTGCTCGTCCCTTGGTTGACCCTGCGCTTCGCGCACGAACACGCCATCGCGGGGTTGGTGCCCACGACGAAGACGTGGGACGACGTGGCCGCGCTGATGACGAGCTTGCACCGGACGACCAGCCACGAGGCCGCGCCGATCCACACGACGCTCGCGGTCGACCTCGTCGTCTGCGCGCTACTCGGGCTGCTGGCCGCACTGGTCGACCTCATCGCCGTCGTCGGGCGGCGGGGCGCGCTCGCCGGCGTCCCACTGCTCGTCGTGTACACCGTCGCGGGCGCCGTTCCGCGCAGACCGGTGTCGTGGCTGTGGTTCGCCTTCGCCGCGGCGGCCTATCTCCTCCTGCTCGCCATCGACGCCGACGACGAGCTCGAACACTGGGGTAGGCGGGTCCAAGCGAACGGCAGCAGTCGGGCCCGCAGCGCGCTCTCCATGTCGGCCCCACGGATTGCGTCCGCCGCCATCGCCGCGGCGGTGATGCTGCCTCTGCTGGTGCCCGGCGACGGACGCAACCTGATCGCGAACGCCTTCCACGGCGGCAACGGCGGCGGCGGTGTCGGCACGTTCGGCGGCAGTGGCGGCGGCAAACTCAGCCCGTTCGCGGCCCTCAAGGGCCAGCTTGATCTGAAGAAGCCGCACACGCTTGCATCCGTGCACATGACCTCGCCCGGCGACACCGTCCCGTTCTACCTGCGGGTCAACGTGCTGTCCAAGTTCACCGATTCGGGCTGGAGCGTCAACCAGCACGGCGAGACGTCCGGTATCCAAGACGACCAGTACCCGACACTTCCCGCGGGCCGCGAGCGCAGTTCGGTGAGCATGCAGGCCCAGATCGACGCCACCGGCTTCGCCGGGAGCAACCCGCCGGTATTCGCCGTACCCGAAACCATCAGCGGGCTACGCGGCACCACCACCTGGAGTCCGCAGGACCAACTCCTGCTGGGCAGCACCTTGACGAAGGGCGATCGGTACACGATCCGGTTCGCGCAGGCGGCGCCGTCGGTCGGGCAGTTGAAGGGCGCCCCGAACCAGGTCGAGGACAGCCTGCGCCCGCAGCTTGCGCTCCCCCGCGACTTCCCGGTGTTCGCGAGGAACCTCGTCGGTGAGATCACCAACGGCAAACCCACGCCGTACGACAAGGCCCGCGCGATCAACGACTATTTCATCGATCCGGCGAACGGATTCGTCTACGACCTCTCGGCCGCGGAGGGCGACACCGGCAGTGCTCTGGTCGACTTCCTCCAGGCGAGAAAGGGCTTCTGCCAGCAGTACGCGGCGGCCGCGGCAGCGATGATGCGAGCAGTCGGGGTGCCCGCGCGGGTGGTCCTCGGCTACATGCACCCGGCCCCGAACGCGCAGGGCGATTTCACCGTCACGACGGCCGACGCGCACTCGTGGGTGGAGGCGTACTTCTCCGGCGTCGGCTGGATCCCGTTCGACCCGACACCTGCGTCCGGCCTGGCCGACAGCGCCAGGAACGATCTGCCGTGGGCGCCGCACTCGACGACGACGAGCACGGGCCCGGCGCGCGTCCCGACCGTGCGACCGGCGTCGCCCAGGAACGGCGCGCTCACGACGGCGCCCACGTCCCACGCGGCCAAGCCGCGGTCGGACAACAGCTCGGGCAACTCGGCGCTGACAATCTGGCTCCTGGTGCTGGCCGTGGTGCTCGTTGCGGCCGGCCTCGTGCCCGCCGTGGCGCGGTGGGGGCGACGACGTCGTCGCCATCTCGCCGCGCGGCGCGACGGTGACACCGATGCGCTGTGGGCGGAGCTGTCGGACACCGCGGTCGATCTCGGGTTCGTGTGGTCACCGGCGCGCTCCCCGCGGCAGGTGGCGGCGTGGCTCGGCCAGGAGGCCACGGCCTGCGCGCAGTCCCTGCAGGCGCTCGCGGTGGCCGTCGAGCACGGTCGCTACGCCCCGTCGACGGCTGATTCCGACCGGCGCGCGCCGGACAGTCTGGTGCTGGAACTCCGCGAGGTCACCGGTGAACTGCGCGCCCGACGGGGCGGCCGGGCGCGCCTACGGGCGACGTGGTGGCCCGCGTCCGTGCGCTGGACGGCGCGGTGGGGCGGTGGTCCGGCACGTCGCCGCTGACGAGAAGGTCAGTTCTCGTCGAAACGGCGCTTGAGCCGATCTTCCATCCGGTTACGCAGGCCGCCGCCGGTCTGCTTCGGCGCTCGGCTGGCAGCCTCGGGCGTGTCCGGCGTGGCGTCGCGACCGCGCACCACCGTGGCGACCCAGGTGCAGGCCCCGACGACGAGGACGAAGCCGACGACACTCAACGCGATGATCTGGAAGACCAGACCGACCAGGACGAGCGCGAGGCCGGCCAGGACGCCGAACACGGCGACCAGGATCGAGCGGCGCGTTCGAGACCGCGACCGGGCGGAACGAACCGACGCCGCGAACTTGGGGTCCTCGGCGTAGAGCGCCTGCTCGATCTCGTCCAGCAGCCTCTGCTCGTGCTCGGAGAGCGGCACTGGGCCCTCCTTCGTCGCCGTGACCTGTCCAGTCGACGGCGGGCAATCGGTCGGTGAGTGGTGGCGATCGGGGTTTCGACCCGTTCTCCTCGAGCATACGAGCCGATCGGGCGGATCGAAAGTTACAAGATGGAGGAATCGTCGGCCGAACCCGATATTTCGCTGTCTCGCCCGATTGCGTCGCGGTCAGGCCGCGGGGCGGCCCGCGAGAAACGCGATGATTCGTCGCGATCGACGAGCAGCGACCCGGCTCGCACCGCGTTGTCGCCGAACCGGGCCCGGGCGGCATCGATCGCGTCAGCTGCGCGCGAATCGGAGCGCAGTCGCGGCACAACTGCGCCAGGCGGCGGCGGGGTGGTGACATCGAGGGCGAGCTGCTCGGGTGCGTCCCCGGCGGCGCGCAGGTTCTCCACCTTCACGCCGACGAGGCGGATCCGGGGCTGATCGAGGTCGAGGCTGCGGTAGAGCTCGGCGGCTGTCTCGTAGATCTCGGCCGTCGCATCGGTCCAGCCCGGCAACGTCCGCACGCGCGTGACGGTACGAAAGTCCGCGTAGCGGATCTTGATCCCGATGGTGCGGGCGACGAAGCCGCGCTTGCGCGCCCGGGTGCCCACCTCGTCGGCGAGCCGCAACAGCTCGCGACAGACGTCGGCCTCCGCCGTCAGGTCGGCGTCGAGGGTGCGGTCGGCACTGACCGACTTCTCGATCTCGTGCGGCTGTACCGAACGGGGGTCCAGGCCGCGAGCCAGCGCGCCGAGGTGATCGGCGGCCGCCACGCCCACGGCACGACGCAGGGTGTCGAACGGGGTGTCCGCGAGATCGCCGACGGTGCGGATGCCGAGCCCGTGCAGCGGTTCGGCGGTCCGCGCGCCGACCCCCCACAGTGCCGTGACGGGCAGCGGGAGCAGGAAATCGAGCACACGGGCCGCGGGCACGACGAGCATGCCGTCCGGTTTGCAGCGCGCGGACGCAAGTTTGGCGATGAACTTGGTCGGGGCGACGCCGACGGAGCAGGTGAGGTCCAGCTCTGCTGCGACTCGCGTGCGGATGGCGGCGGAGATCGCGCCGGGACGTCCGTGCAGGCGGGTAGCCCCCGAGACATCGAGAAAGGCTTCGTCGAGCGACAGCGGCTCAACCAGGGGGGTGAAGTCCCGCAGGATCGACATGACCTGCGCAGAGGTGCTGGAGTACGCGGCACGATCCGGCGGCAGGACGACCGCGCGCGGGCACAGCCGCAGGGCGTGGCTCATCGACATCGCGCTGCGCACGCCGTAGCGCCTCGCCTCGTAGGACGCAGCGGCGACGACGCCGCGGTGCCCGCCGCCGACGACCACCGGCCGGCCGCGCAGGTCGGGCTGCTTCTTGATCTCGACGCTGGCGAAGAACGCGTCCATGTCCATATGCAACATGTGGCAGCCGGTGTCGTCGCCGTCGAACGTGCCCGCGGTACGCGGGAGATCTGCGCTACGCCCCATCGCGTGGTGCCGCCCGCCGGTGGGAAATCAGCCCGGCCGGCGCAGTAGCAGGTGCACCCGCGCGGCGATATCGGCGAACGGAGAACGGGCCGCCGCCTCGGCATCCAGACTCACCAGTGCCTCCCGGCGCCCCGGCGAGTCCGCGGCCGCACCGGTGACGAGATCGGAGAACACCCCGATGCCGTGCCGGGCCTCCACCTGAAGACCGGCGAGTGTGGCGAGCCGGCCGACCGACTCGGGCCCGACGCGGCCCGGCTCGTCCAGCCGGCGTAGCTCATCGAGGGCCAGCGCCGGCTCACCGCCGAGTGCCCGGGCCAGCACCGAGGCGATCGGGTTGGCCACCAGCACGCTCATCAGGCCGCCCGGGCGAACCGCGGACACCATGCCCGCGAACGTGGCCTCGACGTTGTCAACGGCGTCGAGCACGCCGTGGGCGAGGACGGCGTCGAACCGCCCCCCGGAAGACCCGGCAGCATTCTCGGGATTCTCGGGCGACGCGGCAAGGTGGCCGTCGGCGATCAGGTCGGCCAGGGCCTCGACGTCACCGGCGACCGCGTGGACGCTGGCCGACACCGCCGCCTCGTCGGCACGTCGGCACAGGGTGGCCAGCGCGTCAGCGCTGATGTCGACAACGGTGACGTCGGCACCGGCTTGCGCCAGGGGAACCGCATAGGCCCCGCTGCCGCCGCCGCAGTCGAGGATGCGGACGGCGCGCCCGGGCGCCGCGACGGTCGTCAGGGCGTCGCTCAGCAAGTTCGCGACGAGGCCGAGGCGCCCGCTGCTCGCGCGCTCGCGCCGCGTGTCGCTCTGCACGATTGCCACTGTATGGGACCAGGCCGCCTGAACGGCACGGATCAGGCTGCCAGGAGCCCCAGAGATCCCTCTACAAGGGCGAGGAACTCCGTGGCCGAGCGGAGCTGGTCTTCTGCTGAGCGGGCTGACACGGCGGACACCGCGCCCGCCTCGACCGCCGCGCGGACGGCAGCACCAGCGGCGAAGTAAGCCGCCCATTCGGCGTACTCGGGCGCAACTCGCTCGAGCAGCACCCACACGTTCATCAACCGGCGACGTGTGCCGGCCGGGCGCCCACGATCGGCAGCCACCGCCGCCGCGGTACGGAGCGCGGCCAGGTGGGCGAGCCGGAACCGCTCGCCCGCATCGGCGCTGGCTGCGGCGTCGAGCAACACCGTGCGGGCCTGTGCCGAGAGGCTCAGCGCAGAACCACGAGACGGGCCGCCGACCGGGCCTGGCGCGGCGGCGTGGGCAGTCACGTTCGGCGACATCGTCATGGTCGGAACCTCCTAGGGGCCACGTCCCGCCCATATTAGCACGACTGTTCGAACATTCGGTCGGGACGTCATGATGGTGGCGCAAGGGTGCGACAATTTTCGGCTCTTGGGTGAGAACGGCCTCGATGCGGACATTACGAAGTGTGCGAACAGACGCAACGGACCACGATCGTCTCGACCACGATCGTTTCTCGGCGACGTTCGACGAGATGTCGCCGCGCGTCTTTGCCTATGCACGTCGCCAATGTGGCTCGGTCGACGCGCAGGACGTCGTGGCCGACACCTTCCTCGTCGCCTGGCGGCGGTGGTCCGACGTCCCCGACCATCCGCTGGCGTGGCTGCTCGTCGTGGCGCGAAACACCATCGCGAACCAGCGGCGCCGGGAGCGACGCTTGCGGAGCGGCATAGGTATGGCGCCTTGTGCGGCCCGAACGGAGTGAGGGCGTCGGCGCCAGGGCGATCTGCTCGATGCGGCTGGGTGCTGGAGCGCCTCGCCGGACCCGCGGCCGGCGCCGACCAGAGCGTCGTCGAACGGGCCACGCTCATCGACGCCCTAGCCCAACTGACCGAGGCCGAACGCGAGGCGCTACTGCTCGTGGCCTGGGATTCGTTGTCGAACCGCGACGCCGCGACCGTCGCGGGTTGCTCGCAGCGCGCCTTCGAGGTCCGGCTGTCCCGCGCCCGGGCCCGGCTCGCCCGCGCTCTCGACGAGAGCCAGCCATCCGCCCCGCTGCGTATCCGATCCGGCGCCAGCACCGGACGAAAGGAGCGTTGATCACCGTGACCACTGAGAATTTCGCCGACTCCGACGGGCGCGATCCGGTCGACCGGCTCGCCGCATACCGTCCGAGCACCGCCGTCCTCGACGCCGATTGGGGCCCCGAGCAGCGGGCTCAGCTGCGCATGCGGCTACTGGCCGAGCCGGCACAGGCCGCCCGCGTCCGGTTCAAGCCCAGGCGCCGTCTCCCGGTCCTGGCGCCGGTGGCGGCCGGGGTCGCCGTGGTCGCGCTCAGAAGAGAGTCGTCGGTACGAGCCAGGACTGGACCGACCCGAATGCGCTGACCGACTACCTGCGCGCGCACGTGTCCGGCTCGACGTCGCGCGACGAGGCGGTGTTCGTCGCCGTCGGCGACGATCTGCGCATCACCGACGGGCTCGCCTCGTCGAAGCTGCGCGCGGCGATGCTGGGCGCGCTCGGCCACGTGCAGCGAGTCCAGATCCACGAAGGAGTGCGCGACGTGCTCGGCCGACCGGCCGTCCGCGCAGATTTCGTCGACCAGAAGAACCGTCCCGGCGAGCTGGACTCGCTGTACTTCGATCCGGCGACCTTCCAGCTGCTGGCCGAACGCAACGGCAGTTCCGGCGGCCCGAGCGATCCGCACGCCTACCAGTCCACGAGCTACGGCGCCATGGGCGCCCCGGCGAACACGCAGCAGCAACTCGTCGGGCCAAACAACGCTAACGTGATGACGAGCGAGAAGGTCGTCGGCTCGCTGCCGTCGTCGGTGCGCAATTGCCCGAACCACTGATGCCCGTTCAGACCAGCACGTCGACGACGTCGCCGATGACGATCACGCCAGGTGCCCCCAGACCCGCTGCGGCGACGGCGAGCGCAAGTTCGCCGAGCGGTGCCCGCACGACCTGCTGCGCCGGCGTCGACGCCCGATGGATGACGGCGGCCGGCGTGGCCGCGTCCCGGCCGTGCCGGATCAGCTCGTCGGCGATCAGGGCGAGACGCTCCATGGCCATCAGGATCACCACGGTGCCCGCGTGGGCGGCCAGTCCGGGCCAATCGACGCCCTGGTCGGCTGGTCGCCCAGGGTCGAGATGACCGGACACCACGGTGAAGTCGGCGGCAACCCCGCGGTGGGTGACGGGGATGCCGGCCAGCGCCGGGCCCGCGAGTGCCGAACTGAGCCCCGGCACGACCTCGACCGGCACGCCGGCCGCGACGCACGCGAGCCACTCCTCCCCTCCGCGGCCGAACACGAACGGGTCGCCACCCTTCAGCCGCACCACACGCCGGCCGGCCAGCGCGCGCTCGACGAGCACGGCGTTGATGTCCGCCTGCGCCAGGTTGTGTCGGTGCGCGGACTTCCCGCAGTCGATGACCTCGACGTGCTCCGGCAGCCCGGCGAGCAGGTCCCGCGGCGCGAGGCGGTCCACGACGACGACGTCGGCGTCCGCGACGAGGCGGCGGCCGCGCACCGTGATCAGGTCCGCCGCACCCGGCCCTCCGCCGACGAGAGCCACCGACCCGAGCCGCCCCCTGCTGCGTCGTTGCCGACGCGACGGCAGGTCGCCGGTCTCGAGCGCCGCGGCGATGGCATCGCGAAGCGCCACGGCGCGGCGCGGATCGTCCCCACCGTTCACCGCGACCGTCATCTCGTCGTGCCGCGCGACCGCGGCGCTGCGCGCGCTGCCTTCGGCCGCTGCGTCCGCCCGCACGCAGAACACCTGCCGCTCGTCGGCAGCGGCGGCGACCGCGGCGTTGACGGTGGCGTCGTCGGTGCAGGCCATGGCCAGCCAGGCACCGTCCAGATCAGTGGGCGCAAAGGCTCGGAGCTCTAGCCGGACGTCCGAATCACGCAGTTCATCACCGTGCGCACGTGTGATGACGAGCACGTCGGCCCCGCACTCGCGTAGCGATCGCACCCGGCGAGCCGCCACCGGGCCGCCGCCGACGACAACCACTCGGCGACCACGCAGGTCCAGCAGGGCAGGGAATCCGGTCACGGCAGCATTGTCGCGCGTCAGCCGGCGCACGGTGCCAAGTGACGAAATTGCCGAGTCCGGGCAGCCCGCCGGCAGCGCACCTGCCTCGGTCCGGCGTTTCGCGCCGAGCGCGATGTGGAACCATCGAGACATGGCGCCCGAAGCGAACCTGCTGACCTCGCGCCGTCACATCGACCTCCTGCGGGTGGCTGCGGCGGCCTGTCGAGGCTGACGACGGCGATTCAGCCGTCCCCTCCCCGCCATCGTCACCGACCCGAAGGGACGCGCATGCCGGCGCGACCGAACACCCAACCCCGCTCCGTACCCAAGAAGGCCCAAGGCCAGTGGGCCCTCGGCTACCGCGAACCTCTGAACGCCAACGAGCGCAGCAAGCGTGACGACGATCCGCTCAACGTGCGCCGGCGGATCATCGACATCTATCAACACACCGGCTTCGCCGGGATCGACCCGGGCGACTTGCGCGGACGCTTCCGCTGGATGGGCCTCTACACCCAGCGCAGGCAGGGAATCCCCGGCGGTCAGACCGCCACCCTCGAGGCCGAGGAGCTCGAGGACGAGCTGTTCATGATGCGGGTGCGCGTCGACGGCGGGGCGCTCAGCAGCGAGCAACTGCGCGTCATCGCCGACATCTCGACCGAGTACGGGCGCGATGTGGCCGACGTCAGCGACCGCCAGAACATCCAGCTGCACTGGATCCGCATCGAAGACGTCCCGGCGATCTGGGCAAAGCTCGACGCCATCGGACTGTCCACGACCGAGGCCTGCGGCGACTGCCCGCGTGTGATGCTGGGCTGCCCACTCGAGGGCGTGGCCCACGACTCGGTACTCGACGGCACCCCCGCGCTGCGCGACGTCGTCGAGAAGTACCTGGGCGATCCGGCGTTCTCGAACCTGCCGCGCAAGTACAAGACCTCGATCTCAGGTTGCTCGCGACACTGCGTCAACCACGAGATCAACGACTGCGCGTTTGTCGGGGTCATCGGTCCCGACGGGGCACCCGGCTACGATCTGTGGGTCGGCGGGGGTCTGTCGACAAACCCGCGCTTCGCCGAACGGCTCGGCGTCTTCGTCCGACCCGAGGACGTCAGCGAAGTCTGGGTCGGCGTGACGTCGATCTTTCGCGACTACGGGTACCGGCGCTCGCGGATGCACGCGCGGCTGAAGTTCCTGATGGCCGACTGGGGTCCGGAGAAATTCAGGGACGTCTTGGAGACCGAATACCTCAAGCGAGCTCTGCCCGACGGTCCGGCGCCCGAGAAGTCCCCGTCGCATCGCGACCACATCGGCGTCGAGGAGCAGCGCGACGGCCTGTTCTGCATCGGTGCGACGACGAAGGCGGGCCGGACATCCGGATCTGCCCTGCGTGAACTCGCAGCACTCGCCGAGCGCTACGGCAAGAGCCGCGTGCGCCTGACCGCACAGCAGGGCGTCGTGGTTCTCGACGTCGCGGCGGCGGACATCGAGCAGGTCGTCACCGAACTCGACCTGCTCGATTTCACCGCGCGTCCGTCCGCGTTCAAGCGCGGCACGATCGCCTGCACGGGCATCGAATTCTGCAAACTCGCGCTCGTCGAGACGAAGACCCGCGCGGAGACGATCCGCACCGAGCTCGAGAAGCGCCTCCCGGACTTCGACACGCCGATCACCATCAACGTCAACGGCTGCCCGAATTCCTGCGCCCGGTTCCAGGTCGCCGACATCGGCTTCAAGGGCATGGTGTCGAAGGGGCCGGAGGGCGATGTCGAGTCCTTCCAGGTGCACCTCGGCGGGCAGATGGGCACCGACGCGGAATTCGGGCGCAAGTTCCGGGGTTTGAAGGTGACGACGGAGGAAGCGCCCGACTACATCGAGCGCGTCCTCAACGGCTACCTCGAACGCCGTGAAGGAGGCGAACCGTTCGCGGCCTATGTGTCGCGGGCGGACGAAGCATGGTTGCTCTGAGCACTCGCGATCGCATGAACACCAGCCGCGACAAACTGAAGCTGCTGGCGCAGCGGGCCGGCGACGACCTCGACGGCGCGTCGGCGCTGGAGATCCTCCGCTGGGCCGACGACCAGTTCGGCTCGTCGTGGGCCGTGGCCTCCTCGATGGCAGACGCCGTCGTGCCGAGCCTCGCCGCAGCGGTGCATCCCGGCATCGACATCCTGTTCCTCGACACCGGCTACCACTTCGCCGAGACGATCGGTACGCGTGACGCGGTGGCCGCGACCCTGCCGGTCGCCATCCGCTCACTCGAGCCCGCGCAGACCGTCGAGCAGCAGGACGCGTCGTTCGGGGCACGGCTCTACGAACGCAACCCCGACCAGTGCTGTGCGCTGCGTAAGGTCATGCCGTTGCGCAGGGCGCTCAAGGACTACACGGCGTGGGCGTCCGGCCTGCGGCGCGACGAGTCGGCCACCCGCGTCGGCGTCAAGGTCGTCGAGTGGGACGACGGGCGCGGCATGGTCAAGCTCAATCCGATCGCCGCGTGGACGCAGGACGACGTCGACACCTACATCGCCGACAACGGCATCCTGGTCAATCCGCTGCTGTTCGACGGCTTCGGTTCCGTCGGCTGCGCACCGTGCACGCGGCGGATCCAACCGGGTGAGGACGCCCGCGCCGGGCGTTGGGCCGGATCGAACAAGATCGAGTGCGGCCTGCACTGAGCGCCGGTATACGTCGCCCCGGCAACTCGCCCTCGCTGCGTCCCTTGGGGTCATGATTGGCCGGTGCCGCTGCGCGGACGAGCTCCGGTGAGGCACGATCGGAGTATGCGTTCCGTCGGACGGCCCCACACCACCGGGGCGCGGATCGAGTCGTGGACCGCACAGCAATTCGAGGATCGCATCGACGAGGCGATGTACGTCTACGTACGGGCGATGAAATACCCCGATTACACCGGCACCCAGCGGGCGATCAGCGCACGCAAGCATGCGGCCATCGACGGATTCGCGTGCCGGGCCGCGCTGGCCGACGACAACACACTGCTCGGCTTCTGCTACGGCTACACGACGATGGCCGGGCAGTGGTGGCACGACCTGGTCCGCCGCGCTCTCGACCGGGAGGGCAGCACCGATTGGCTACGGGACTCCTTCGAACTGTCGGAGTTACACGTCCTGCCCGAACACCAAGGCGCCGGGCTCGGCCGCCGGCTGCTGACTTCGCTCGCCGGCGATCTGGGGCACGCCACCATGTTGCTCTCGACCCCGGACACCGACACGCGCGCGTTCCGGCTGTACCGCGACACCGGCTTCGTCGACCTCGCGCGAAATTACCTGTTCCCTGGCGACTCGCGGCCGTTCGCAGTCCTCGGGGCCCGCCTGCCGTTGCATGGCTGACCTACTGGCGCGACGAACCTCGGTCGTCCCCGCCGCGCTGGGCGGCACCGTCGTCGTTCTGCAGATCGCCTATCCGCTGCTCGACGGCGTTGCCCGCGACCGGCTGACGGTCGTCATCGTGATCGTGTTCGCCAGCGCCTGCGTGGCCCATGCGGCGGTGTCCCGCAGCGCTCGGACAGCAGGTCTGCTGCTCGTGCTCACTGCGGTACCGGGATTCGTGGCCGAGGTCGTCGGCGTGCACACCGGCCTGCCGTTCGGCAGCTACCACTACACCTCCTCGCTCGGGCCGACGCTGTTCGGCGTACCGCCCGTCGTGGGTCTGGCCTGGACGATGGTGGCCTGGCCCGCGGCCATCGCGGCCCGCCGTCTGGTCGCCGGCCGGGCGGCGCGGATCGTGGTCGGCGCGTGGGCGCTCGCGTCTGCCGATCTGTTTCTCGATCCGCAGATGGTGGCGGCCGGGCGTTGGAGCTGGACGCACCCGACGCCCCACCTCCCGGGCGTGCCCGACGTCCCGCTGACGAACTTCGCCGGTTGGCTCCTGGTCGCCCTGCTGCTGTCGACTGCCCTGCAGACCCTGCTCAGCGCCAACTGCGCGGCCGACGACACCGTCCCGATCCTGCTCTACCTCTGGCTCTACGTCGGCTGGATCGTCGCGCTGGGCGGGTTTCTCGACCTGCCGGCGGCGGCCGGGTGGGGCGCGCTCGGCATGGGCCTGGTCGCGATCCCCCTGGCCGCGACCCAGCGACCACGGTGGGGACGCGTGCGGTGATGGCTGCCCGGCTGACGTCGGTGGGCTCGTGGCTGGCCATCGCCGGCGCGGCGCACTCGCTCGTGAACGCGCACACGTTGCGGCGCCCGACGACCGACTCCACGCCGGGGCCGCCGGTCTCCGTCCTCGTCCCGGCTCGCGACGAAGCCGCCACAATCGCCGCCTGCGTGACCGCGCTCGTCGGCCAGGACGACGTCCGCGAGGTCCTCGTGCTCGACGACGGCTCGAGCGACGCGACGGCAGTGCTCGCGCGGGGGGCGGGCGGCAGGGTCGTCACGGGGACCGCCCCGCCGGCCGGATGGCTCGGCAAGCCCTGGGCCTGCGCGCAACTTGCCGAGGCTGCCGATCCGGGCGGCGAGGTCCTCGTCTACGTCGACGCGGACGTCATCTTGGAGCCGCACGCGGTCCGCGCCGCGGTGGCCCTCGCCGCCGACGCCGCGCTCGACCTCGCCTGCCCGTTCCCACGGCAGACCGCGGTCACCGTCGCCGAGCGGTTGATACAACCCCTGCTGCAGTGGTCCTGGCTGACGACCCTGCCGCTGCGGTGCGCCGAAGGCTCACCACGCCCGTCCATCACTGCGGCGTGCGGGCAGTTCGTCGTGCTCCGTCGCGACGCCCTGCAGCGGGCCGGCGGGTTCGCCGCGGTGCGCTCCGAGGTGCTGGACGATCTTGCGCTGGCGCGGGCGGTCAAGGCCACCGGCGGACGAGCCGGCGTGGTCGACGGGACGACGCTGGCCCGCGTCCGGATGTACGACGGCTGGGCCGCCCTACGCGACGGCTACGGCAAATCGCTGTGGGCCGCGTTCGGCTCGCCGGCCGGCGCGATCGCCGTGCTGGCCGGCCTCGGCGTCGGGTACGTCGTCCCGCCCGCCGCTGCCCTGCGCGGGTCCCGGCTCGGGTTCGCCGGCTATCTCGCCGGGGTGCTGTCCCGCGTCGTCGCGGCCCGCGCGACCGGTGGTCGCATCCTTCCCGACGCCGCGACCCATCCGGTGTCCGTGCTTGTCTTCAGCTGGCTCACCGCACGGTCGCTCTGGCTGCGGCGGCGAGGTCGGCTGACGTGGAAGGGCCGACCGGTCGTCCCACTCATCGAGTAGGGGGAACTACGCTCGCTGTCGTGACGAAAGCGCCGCGATGGGACTGAGCGAGTGGTTGTTCGCACGCTGGTACCCGATCGTCGCCGACGCCAGCGAGCGAGCCGGGCTGCGCGACATCCGCCACGGCCTGCTTCAATCGGCCCGGGGCCGCACGCTCGAGATCGGGGCGGGGACCGGTCTGAACCTGCCGCACTATCCGAGCGCGGTCACCGATCTGGTGCTCACCGACCCGAGCCCGAGCATGCTGCGCCCGCTGCGGGCTGCGCTGGCGCGCGACGCTCCCCCGGTCGAGCGGGCTGAGGTTCACGCCGCCGACGCCCAATCTCTGCCGTTCGACGACGATTCGTTCGACACCGTCGTGGCGACGTTCGTGCAATGCAGCGTGGACGATCCCGCGGCCGTGTTGGCCGAGATCGCGCGGGTGCTTAGGGCGGGTGGTCGATACCTGTTCCTCGAGCACGTCCGCGCCCCGGACAACCCGCGGCTGGCCCGGATGCAGGACGCCCTCGCCGTCCCGCACCGCATCATCGCCGCCGGGTGTCATCCCAACCGTGACGGGGCGGCCCTGCTCGACGCGTCCCCTCTCGTGGTCGAGCACCTCGCTCGCGGGACGCAGCCACGCGCGTTCCCGACCGTGCGACCGATCATCTCCGGGACGGCCCTGGTGCCGTCCTGACGAGTTGAGCCGTCCCCAGCGCGCCCGCCGCCACCCACACCGAAGCGCAGACAGCAGCCGGCCAAGTGGCCGATCCCACCGTGGCGCACAGGCAGGCGAGCAGAGTGCAGACCGTCCACGTCGGACGCTCGGCGACTGTGAGCCGTTCCGGTGTCCGGCGTATCCGCCGCAGTGCGTCGACGCCGACGGCGAGAGCACCCGCCGTCGCGGCGAGCCACCACGGCGCACCGAAGCGCCAGATGACCGCCGCCATCGCCACATCGCTCACCCGGTCGGCCAGCGCGTCGGCGAGCGCCCCGGATCGCGTGGCGTGATCGCGCAATACCGCCACTGCGCCGTCCAACCCATCGCATACGACGGAACCGAGTACGCAGACCCCGGCGGCCCAGGGAAACCTGGCTGCCAACGGCACGGCGTCGACCGCGAGCAGCACTCCGACCATCGTGACGAGCGTCGGCGGTACCCGCAGGCGCACAAGCGGACGGGCGAGCCACCACATCGTCCGCAGCCAGCGGCCGAGCAGCGGGACCTCAGTCGGGTCGATGCCGTGGTGCAGCTGCGACCAGCGCCGGGCCGGTGCGGTCATCGGGTCAGACGCGCGCCGGCATCGACACCGCGGCGAGCACCTCGCGCGGGGCCTTCGAGAAGTTCATCGTGATGAAGTGCAGCCCCGGCGCGCCCTCGTCGAGCAGCCGCTGCGAGAGCGCGATGCAGTGCTCGATGCCCAGCGCCCGCACCGCGGCCGGGTCGTCCGCCACCGCCTCGAACTGCTCGCGCAGATGCGCCGGGAACGCCGCGCCGGACAACTGCGCCGAGCGCGCGATCGTGTTCATCCGCGTCACCGGCATGACGCCGGCGATGACCGGCGTGTCACAGCCTGCGGCGGCGACCCGGTCGCGCAGCCGCAGGTAGTCCTCGCCGTCGAAGAACATCTGGGTGATGGCGTAGTCGGCCCCGGCGCGGCATTTGGCCACGAACCATTCGGTGTCGTCCTGGACGGTCCGCGACCGCGGATGCTTGTAGGGGAAGGCGGCGACGCCGATGCAGAAATCGCCGTGCGCGGCCAGCAGTTCGACCAGGTCGGAGGCGTACTCGACGCCCTCGGCGTGCTTGACCCATTCGCCGTCGACGTCGCCGGGCGGGTCGCCCCGCAGTGCCAACAGGTTGCGGATGCCGGCGTCGGCGAAGCGGCCGACGATCGCGCGCAACTCGGTGGTCGAGTGGTTGACGGCGGTCAGGTGGGCTACCGGCAGCAACGTGGTGTCGTGCGCGATGCGCTCGACGACCTCGATCGTGTTGTCCCGCGTCGAGCCGCCCGCGCCGTAGGTGACCGAGACGAACGACGGCCGTAACGGCTCGAGTTCACGGATGGTCTTCCAGATTCGCCGCTCGTCCTCGGGCGTCTTCGGTGGCATGAACTCGAAGGACAGCGTCGGACCGGCTTGCGCAAGACACTCCCGGACCGTTCGAGTCATGGCGGCCAGCGTAATGTCCGGGCGTGCGCGACGCTTGCGGAGAGGGCGTGAAGCAGGACAGCTCGGGGCTGATCCGGCATGTCGACGATGAACTCGCCGCGTTTTTCGACGATCGCGAACGCGCCTTCGTCCTCATCGGCGAGGATCTGGTTCCTGTGGTCGAGGCGGCCCGGCGTTTTGTGCTCGACGGCGGCAAGCGGCTGCGCCCGCTGTTCGCGTACTGGGGCTGGCGCTCCGCGGGCGTGGGCGACGGCTACAGCCCCGGCTTGATCAGCGCCGCCGCCAGCCTGGAACTGCTGCACGCGTGTGCCCTCGTCCACGACGACGTGATGGACGCCTCCGAAACTCGCCGCGGTCGTGCCGCCGCCCACGCCGCCTTCGCCGAACGGCACCGCGCGGCCGGGTGGTCGGGCGATGCGGCAGTCTTCGGCACCGCGGCGGCCATCGTCCTGGGCGACCTGCTGCTGGCCTGGTCGGACTCGATGTTCGCCTCGGCGACCATCGGGGCCGCCGAGCGGCTCGGCGCGCGCGGGGTCTACGACGAGATGCGTCAACTGGTCATGGCCGGGCAGTATCTCGACGTCCTCGTGCAGGCTCGCGGCGCCTTCTCGATCGACGAGGCACTGCGGGTGATCGAGTACAAGACGAGCAAGTACACCGTCGAGGGGCCCTTACACCTGGGCGCCGCCGTCGCGGGAGCGCCGGCCGTCGTGTTCGAGGCGTTGAGCGCCTACGGATTGGCGCTGGGCGAGGCGTTCCAGCTGCGCGACGACGTGCTTGGCGTCTTCGGTGACCCCGCGCTGACCGGCAAGCCGGCCGGGGACGACCTGCGGGAGGGAAAGCACACGCTGCTCACCGCGCTGGCGATGCGCTCGGCCGGACCCACGCAGACGAATCTGCTGCAGCGCGGGCTCGGCGATCGCGCGCTCGACGCCGACCGAGTTGCTGCGCTGCAGGAGGTCATCGTCTCGACGGGCGCGCTGGAGCGGGTGGAGCACCGCATCACAGAGCGGGCAGCCGAGGCGTCGCGCGCTCTGGAGACCGACGCCCTCGATCCCGCGGCCCGGGTCGCGCTGGGCGAGCTCGTCGGTTCGGCGACGCGTCGCCACAGCTGAACCGAGTTCCCTCGCACCAGGTCCCCGATCGTTGGCCGTGTGGGGTCACAGCGTTTCGGTGTAGCCGCGGCGCCACGACGGCGCTTCATCGGCTCCCAGGGACGTCCAGTACTCCCTCGCCCACGTCACCCTGCTTTGGGCAACAGTCCAGAATGACGCAACCCGGAAAGTGCCGAGGCCTGCAATAGGCACCTCGACCTCGCTGGCGACCTGCTCGTCTGAACCGATGACGCGTATCACCCGGATCGACCAGCCCTCCGGGTACTCCGCGTTGACCGCAACGACGTTTCCCCTTCCGCGGATCAGCTCACGTGAGACAGGCCACTCGATCACGACGTCTTCCGCGAGCACCTCGCCCAGACCGGGCCAGTCGCGCTCGTCGATGCGCGCCCACAACTCGGTGACGACGTCAACGGGGTCCATGCCGCAAACGGTAGTCGTCTTAGCCGTGTGCGACCGGCGGAACGAGCCGTCTGTTGACACGACGAGGACTGCACCAGAGCAGAGGTGGACCGTCTCGGACGCCAACTCGCGACCTACCGCGGACTGTGAGCTCGTCGTTTCGCCGACACGTCGCACAGACGCGGCTCAGCGGTCGATCATCGCGGCGTAGGCGGTGGCGATGATCTCGACGCACCCGTCCAGGGGCACGGCCGTGCTGTCGATCTGCAGGTGGAACAGCGCGGGGTCGTCGATGTCGGCTCCGTACAGCCGCCGCACGTAGTGGGCCCGAGCGCGATCGACCTCGGGCAACCGGCGCTGAGCAGTCTCCAGGTCGACGCCCTGGACCCGGGCAGCCTGGGCGAGCCGGGCCTCGGGCGGCCCGAACAGGCGCACCCGCAGTACGTCCGGCTCGTGGAGGAACGCGGCGGCACCGGCACGGCCCAGCACCACCGCGCCCTCAGCGAGTGCGGGCCGCATGATCGCCTCGGCCTGTTCGCGAAACAGCGCCGCGTCGTCGCCAGCGGGAAAGACGTCGGTCGGGCCCGCATCGGTGCCGGCGCCCAGCACGCCGCCGGCCAGCGGCGCGAGCGCTGACAGGAACCGATCGGCCAGCGACCGCTTCAGCGCGCCGCCCCCGGCCTCCTCAACCGAGACCTGCAACTGCTCGGCGACGTCGGAGCTGATCGCCCGGTCGAGCAGTTGCAGACCGAGTCGTTGGGCGACCTTCGGCGCGATCACGCTGCCGCCCGCCCCGTAGCCGGCCGAGATGGTGATACCGGGCATCTAGCGCACCCCACCCTGCGCGAGTGTGGCCGAGGCCGGCGGCGGGTCCTGCGCCGCGGCTGCCGGCGCCGGCGCACCGGTTCGCAGCCGCACCTGCTTGATGAACAGCGCGGCGATTACAGCCAGGATCGACACCCCCAGTGCGACGTAGAACAGCGTGTCGATGGCGTGCGAGTAGGACTGGATGATGCCCTCGTGCAATTGAGGTTGTGACTTCTTCAGCCCGTCGACGGCGTTCGGGCTCTGGACGAGGGCGGCTACCTTGTCCCCGCCGGTCGCGAGCGCCGAGGCCGGCAGGAAGTGTGGGAACTCCGCGGCGATCCGGGCAGTCAGCACGGCGCCGAGTGCCGATGCGCCGATGGCGCCGCCCATGGACCGGAAGAACGTGACCGCCGACGTCGCCACCCCCATCTGCGCCATCGGCACCGCGTTCTGCACGACGAGCGTCAGCACCTGCATGAACAGCCCGAGCCCGGCCCCGAAGACGAATATGTAGAGGCTGAGCACGACCAGCGAGGTGTGCGCACCGATCTGCGTGAGCAACGCCAGCCCGACCGTCACCAGCACCGTGCCGACGAGCGGGAACCATCGGTAGCTGCCGGTGGCCGAGATGTAGCGACCGGAACCGATGCTCATGCCGAGCACGCCGATGAGCAGCGGCAGGAGCAGCAGACCCGACTCGGTGGCCGAGACGCCGTGCACGAGCTGCAGGTACTGCGGCAGGAAGGCCAATGCCCCGAACATCGCGACGCCGCTGACGAACGCGATGATGTTGCTGACGGTGAAGATCTGCATCCGGAACAACCCCAGCGGCAGGATCGGCTCGGGCGCCTTCGCCTCGCGCAGCACGAAGCCGGCCAGCAGCAGGGCACCCAGCACGAACAGCCCGACGATCTGCCACGAGCCCCAGGGATAGTCGGTGCCGCCGGACTGCGTGCCGAGCAGGATCGCCGATACGCCACTTACGAGCAGCAACGCGCCCCACCAGTCGATCTGCGCCTGCCGCCTACGGGCCGGCAGTTGCAGCACGCGGTTGGTGACGACGAGGGCGACGATGCCGAGCGGCAGGTTGATGTAGAAGATGTAGCGCCAACTCAGGTTGTCGACGAAGAACCCGCCGGCCAGCGGGCCGACGACGCTCGACACGCCGAACACGGCACCGAAGTAACCTTGGTAGCGGCCGCGTTGACGGGGCGGGATCACGTCGCCGATGATCGCGAAGACCAGCGAGATGAGCCCGCCGCCGCCGATCCCCTGCAAGCCCCGGAAGCCGATCAACTCGTACATGTTCTGCGCTGCCCCGCACAGCGCCGAGCCGACGAGGAAGACGACGATGGCGAGCTGGAAGACCCGCTTGCGGCCGTAGAGATCACCGGCCTTGCCCCACAGCGGCGTCGTCGCCGTGCTGGCTAGCAGGTAGACGGTGATCACCCAGGACAGCAGGTCGCTGCGGTGGAAGTCGCCGACGATGGTCGGCAGCGCCGTCGCCACGATCGTCTGATCGAGCGAGGCCAGGAACATGCCCAGCATCAGCCCGGACATGATCACCAGGATCTGGCGGTGCGTGAAGCCGGGGTCCTCGTCCTGGGCTGCGGTCGTGGTCGTGGTCGTGGTCGTCCTGGTCATCGGCACTTCCTTCGCGCGGTGGTCGTGAGACGCGCTGAGGATGCCCCCACGGCCCCGACCACCATGCCACGCGGCCTTGGCTGATCGACACCGACCGGTAGCGTCCGCGCCATGCGTACCGTGTCCGGTCCTACCACCGACGTCGTCGTCGTGGGCGCCGGGCTCGGCGGGCTGTCGGCGGCCCTGCATCTCGCCGGGGCCGGGCGGGCGGTCACCGTCATCGAGCGCGAGCAGGTCCCCGGGGGGCGGTGCGGACGCATCGAGGACGCCGGCTACCGGTTCGACACCGGCCCCACCGTCCTGACCATGCCCGAGCTGCTCGCCCAGCCGTTCGCGGCTGTGGGCGAGGCGCTCGAGGACTGGGTGGCGCTGCACCGGCTGGACCCCGCGTACCGAGCCCGCTTCGCCGACGGCTCGAGCATCGACGTCCACGCCGACGTCGACGAGATGGCCGACGAGATCGCCCGCACGTGTGGCGGCAAGGACGCCGACGGCTACCGCCGCTATGTACGGTTCCTGCGCGAGCTCTACGCGGTCGAGATGCCGCACTTCATCGACCGCAACCTCGACTCGCCGCTGCAGATGCTCGGCGCACCGCTGGCCCGGCTCGTGGCGATGGGCGGGTTCAACCGGCTCGGGCGCACGGTGGCGCGCTATGTCGACGACCCGCGCCTGCAGCGATTGTTCTCCTTCCAGGCCATGTACGCGGGCTTGGCGCCCGCACAAGCGCTCGCGATCTACGCGGTGATCACCTACATGGACTGCGTCCGCGGCGTGTACTTCCCGGAAGGCGGCATGCACGCCGTGCCGACCGCCATGGCCGCCGCCGCGCAGAAGCACGGCGTGCGCTTTCGCTACGGCACTACGGTCAGCCGGGTAGACGTCCGCGACGCACGGGCGCGTGGCGTGATCACCGCGGACGGCGAGCGGATCGCCGCCGACGTCGTCGTCGTCAACGCCGACCTGCCGACCGCCTACAACGAACTGTTGCCGGCCGGTTCCGCGCCCCGCCGGCTGCGGCGCCTGCGCTACTCGCCCTCGGCCGTCGTGCTGCACGCCGGCTCGCCCTACGTCCACCCGGACCCCGTCCACCACGTGATCGACTTCGGGACGGCCTGGAAGTCCACGTTCACCGAGATCATCGACCACGGGCAGGTCATGAGCGACCCGTCCTTCCTGATCACGACGCCGAGCCGCACTGACCCGAGCCTCGCGCCCCCGGGACGCCAGACGCACTACGTGCTGTTCCCGGCCCCCAACCTGCGCGGCTCGTTCGACTGGGTCGACCGGCGCGGCGAGTACCGCGAGCACATCGTCGAAACGCTGGACCAGCGCGGCTACGCCGGTTTCGGCGACGGCATCGAGGCCGAGCACCTGGTGACGCCGGCCGACTGGCGCGCGCAGGGACTCGCGCAGGGCGCCCCGTTCGCGGCCGCCCACACGCTCGCTCAGACCGGCCCGTTCCGTACGCCCACTCTCGACCGGCGCGTCGACGGGCTCGTCTTCTGCGGCTCCAACACCCAGCCCGGCGTCGGGGTACCGATGGTGCTCGTGTCCGGGCGCCTGGCTGCGCAGCGGATCACCGGTGCGATGACACGATGACCGGGTGAGACGGAGCGAATTCGACGCGGCGGGCGTCCACGGGGCAGCCCTACGCGCCGGCTACGCGCGGTGCCGGACGCTCAACGCCGTGCACGGGCGGACCTACTACCTGGCCACGATGCTGCTGCCGCCGGCGAAACGACCCTTCGTGCACGCGCTGTACGGGTTCGCCCGCCACGTCGACGACCTCGTCGACGTGGCGGACGACACAGTCGACGACCTGTCCCCCGTGGACGCCAATGAGCGGGCCGATCGCATGCACACGTGGTGTGCGGACTTCCTCGCCGACCTCGAGTGGGGTGCGACGAGCGATCCGGTCGGCCGCGCGGTCATCGACACCATTACCCGGTGGTCGATCCCGTCGAGCTACTTCGTCGACTTCATCGACTCGATGCTGATGGATCTCACCGTGACGTCCTACTCGACCTACGCCGATCTCGAGAAGTACATGTGGGGGTCCGCCGCGGTGATCGGGCTGCAGATGCTGCCGATCCTGGGGCGTCGCGACGACGGCGTGCGGTGGGACGTCCTCGAGTCGCACGCGATCGACCTCGGCACGGCGTTCCAGCTCACGAACTTCATCCGCGATGTCGGCGAGGACCTGCGCCGCGGACGCGTCTACCTGCCTCAGGAATCGCTTTCCATGTTCGGCGTCGACCTCGACCGCCTGCGCCGCGGCGTCGTGGACGAGGCGATCCGCAGCCTGCTGGCGTGGGAGATCGAGCGCGCCCGCCGGCTGTATGCCACGGCGGCCGCGGGCATCGAACTGGTCGAAGCGACCTCGCGCGACTGTCTGCGCACCGCATACACGCTGTACGCAGAGATCCTCGACGAGGTCGAACGCGCGGACTACGACGTCTTCACGCGCCGGGCCCATGTGGGCGCCCGGCGCCGGGCCGCAGTCGGGCTCAACGGCCTGCGGGCGGCGGTCGGCGCACGCCGCGCCGCTGCGCCCACACCCATCCCGTGAGCGTCACCAGCACCATCGCGAACCCGAACAGCAGATCCTCGAACGGCGCGAAGACGATCCGCAGCCCGACGATCCTGTCCGGGTCGTAACGCACGATGCCCAGCCCGGTCAGCAACCCGTTCACTATCAGCTGGAAGAACCCAACGATCGCGTAGGCGACCCAGAAAACCTTGCGCAATAGCAGTTTCGTGCGAATGACGACGAGATCCAGAGTCGCGGCGACGACCACCCCCAGCGCCACGGCGAGCGTGTAGGTCACCCGAGAGTCCAGTCCGGACGGCGGGCGCGGACGGCCTCGAACGTGAGCACGGTGCAGGTGGGGACAACGAGGAAAAAGATCAGCTCCTCGAGCGGCAGGTGGCCCGGTAGCGTCACCCCGACGAGCTGCGCGGGGTCGTAGTGCCACCACCGCGCCCGGATGGCGAGCACGTCCCAGGCGCCGAACAGCACCACCACGGGCAGGACGGCGATCAGCAACTCCCGCCACCGCGCGTACACCCGCGTGTGCAGCACGATTTCCAGCGGCGACGTGCCGACCAGGCAGCCGGCCATGATGATCAGATAGGTGAGCCGCACGCCGTCAGAGCTCCGTCACTGCGCAGCCCGCGTCACTCAGAAGCCTGCGACCTGGGCCCGGCGCTTGACCTCGGACCCGCGGTTGGCACGCAACGCTTCGATCGGCGAGCCCGGCAGCGAGTCGTCCTCGCGGTACAGCCAGTCGATGATTTCGTCGTCGGCATAGCGCGCGTCGCGCAGCAACGTGATCACCGCCGGCAGCGACTTGACGATCACGCCGCCGTCGAGGAACAGAGACGGCACCATCCGCACGCCCTGTTCGGTGCGGGTGATCACGAGCTCGCCGTCGCGGACGTACTGGTGCAGCCGGGTGATCGACACATCGAGCGCGAGAGCGGCGTCCGGCAGCGTCAGCAGGTCCATCGGGGCTCCATGCCGCCCAGGGTGCCAGACCAGTCAGCCCGGGCAGCGGCCCGTGATCGTCTGCGTCGCGTACCGCACGGTGATGGTGCCACCCCTCTCGTCGATCACTGTCCCGATGCCGGCGAGCAGGCGTGCTCGCTGGTCGTCCGGGAGCAGGTGGTGGTCGCTGTACGTCGGCAGGAGGTCGAGCCATTCGTCGCAGGTGTAGGTGCGCTGCCACGAGTAGTCGCGCTCGGAGACATCGCGGAAGCCGTGCGCCTCGAGCGCGTCGACGGTCTGGGCGCGGCCTCGGCGGCGTCCTCGGTGGGTCCGGCGGTACTCGAGGAGCAGCGGCGCCTCCCGCGCGTACACGGTGTCCAGCGCCTCGTTGTCCTCATCGAGCACGTCGTCCATGTTCCAGAACAGCGCGACCGTGGCGTCCCGACGCAATACCCGGCGCGCCTTCGCGGCCCCGCGAGATGGGTCGATCCAGTGCCACGCCTGGCCGCTGATCAGCAGATCGAAGCGCCGACGCCGGTCGTCCCAGGCCTCGAAGTCCGAGACCTCCACCTCCAGGCCGTGCGATCGCGCCACCGCGGCCATGGCCGGGTCGACCTCGACGCCCAGAACACGAATGCCCCGCTCGGCGAACAGCCGGCCTGCCTTGCCCGTGCCGCAGCCGACGTCGAGCACGTCGCGCGGGTCAGCCATCAGCAGGTCGAGCACCAGGGAGTCGGGGTAGGACGGCCGGGCGCGGTCGTACTGGGCGGCGACGGCGCCGAACGACTCGGCTCGGACCCGGTTGCGGAACATCTCGTCGGGCACGTCAGTCATCGTCGCATTCGCCCACCCGCCACAGCGCGTCCGGCGGTTCGGGCGAGCGCATCGGGTCGGCATCGGTGAGGACCGGCGCGCCGCCGGCGAACTGCACGAGTTGCGGGCCGCTGTGGACGACGCGTGGGAACGGCGCCCGAGCCGCCGCCCGGCGCAGATCGTCCGCGGGCAGCGCGCGCCGGGACGCGATCAGCACGACGTTGCCGAACCGGCGGCCCTTGACCACCGCCGGATCGGCCACTGCCAGAACCTCCGGCAGGCCGAGTCGGATCGTGTTGACCAAGCGGCGGGTGAAGCGCACCGGCGGACCGTCGGCGACGTTGACCAGCAGCACCCCGTCGGGACGCAGCACCCGGGCGGCCTGGATCACGAACTCGCGGCTGGTGAGTTCGGGGGGCACCCGGCCGCCGTGGAAGGCGTCGAGCACCACGACGTCGGCGCTCGCCTTACGCAGAGCCGCGATCCCGCTCCGGCCGTCCACTGGTCTGATCCGCACCCGGACATCGCGCCCGAACGGCAGCCGGCCCCGCACCTGCGCCGTCAACGCCTCGTCCGGTTCCAGGACGATCTGCGTGGAGCCGGGCCGGGTCCGGGCGACATAGCGGGCGAGCGTGCAGGCGCCCCCGCCGACATGCGTCACCGCGAGTGGGCCCGGCGCCAGCAGGTCGAGGAGGTCACCGAAGACCTGGACGTACTCGAAATCGAGATAGGTCGGGTCGTCGAGGTCGACGTAGGACTGCCTGATCCGATCGACCGTGAGCAACCAGCCACCCGGGCGATCCGCGTCGGCCAGGAACTCGATCCGGCCGAGAACGCCGTCTTCGAGGGCAGTCACGCCCTCGCTCCGTTCGGGCCGCGCAAGGCGCCATGCCCTCGATTCGCGCCGCTTGCGTCGCTCACAGGCCCCAGGGTACGGGCCGGCACGGATTCCGATGCGCTTCCGTTGCGGTGTGCCACACCGGCTCCGCGCGGCGCGACCGTAGAATCATGGCGTGCAGACGGCGGCCTTAGATGTATTGGTCGGCCGCAAGTTCGAGGGTCGCTACCGAATCCTGGACCGTATCGCCCGCGGCGGTATGTCCACCGTGTACGCCGCCGTCGACGAGCGGCTCGACCGGCTCGTCGCCGTCAAGGTCATGTCCTCGGCGCTGTCCTCCGATCCCGCCTTCAGCGACCGCTTCGCCCGCGAGGCGCGAGCCGCGGCGCGGTTGACCCACCTCAACGTCGTCTCGGTCTACGACCAGGGTCACGAAATCGCGCAGGACGGTCACCACGTCTTCCTCGTCATGGAACTCGTCGAGGGCCGCACTCTGCGTGAGCTGATCCGCGAGCGCGGCAAGCTCAGCCCGGCCGAGGCAATCTCGATCATGGAACCGGTGTTGAGCGCCCTCGCGGCCGCCCATCGCGCGGGGCTGGTGCACCGCGACGTCAAGCCCGAGAACATCCTGCTCTCCGACGAGGGCGTGGTGAAGGTCGCCGATTTCGGCCTGGCCCGCGCCGTCGAGTCCGACGCCGCCGCGACCCGGACCGGGTTGATGATGGGCACCGTCGCGTACTGCGCACCCGAGCAGATCAGCAAGGGCCGCGCCGACCCCCGCTCGGACGTCTACTCGGCCGGGGTGGTGCTGTTCGAACTGCTCACCGGTTCGCCGCCGTATCAGGGCGACTCGGCGATGAACGTCGCCTATCAGCACGTCCACAACCGGGTGCCGGCGCCGTCGTCGCGGGTCCGGGGCCTGCCCACGGAGATCGACGAGGTCGTGGTGGCCGCGACCGACAGCGACCCGACCGGCCGCCCGCCCGACGCCGCTTCGTTCCTGGCCGAGGTCGCCGACCTGCGCACTGCCTTGGCGCTGCCGGTGACCCCGGTGCCGCCTCGCGTCCGGGAGCGCAAGCAGCGTCCCGACCACCGAGCCGTGCGCGAGCGGACCCCCGACCGCGACACCACCGCAAATATCCGCAGGCAGCTCGCAAGCGACACCGCGATCGTCGCGCACGGAGCCGCGAACGGCACCGGCACGAGCCGGCTGGACGGCCGCTCACAGCACACCGGGCGTGCCGCTGCCCCGCCGCCACCGGTCGTCATCCCGCCCACGAACGCCCGAACGCGTCGACGACGACGGGGCGTCATCGGCTTCCTGCTCGTCATCCTGCTGGGCGTTGGGATCTTCTTCGGCGCCAAGGCGTTCGTCGAGTGGCGCTTCGCGCACGTTCCGTCGGTGGTGAAGCTGAGCGAGGCCGACGCCGTCAGCCAGCTGCACGACGCCGGCTATGACGTGAAGGTCCTGCCCGGGCGGCAGTACAGCCCGACGGTCCGCGCGGGCTTCGTGATCAGCACCGATCCGCAGGACGGCACGCGGCTGGCGACCGGCGGGACCGTCAAGGTCACGCTCTCGCTCGGACCGAAGCTCTACCGGCTGCCCCAGACGCGCAACCAGTCCCTCGACCAGGCGACCCTGGCGCTGCGTGGGCTCGGGAACCTGACCATCAATCCTGCGCCCAAGCTGCAGACCGACGACACCATCGCCGAGGGACGAGTGATCGGCACGCTCCCGTCCGCCGGCACCAACGTCACCGATCGACAATCGATCACGATCATCGTTTCCAAGGGGCCGCCGATGGTCTCCGTGCCGCAGATCGCGGACGGCACGCCGGCCGACGCTGCCGAGCAGACGCTGACGAACGCGAAGTTCAAGGTCAAGCGGGTCCAGCAGTACAGCGATACCGTCGCAGCGGGCGACGTCATATCGGTGGACCCGACCGATACGGCCACGAAGTTCAGCACGATCACGCTCACTGTGTCTCGTGGGCCGGAGTTCGTGACCGTGCCCGCGATCGCGATGCTCACGCCGGTCGCCGACGCCGAGAAGGCGATCCGCGCCGCCCACCTCGTCCCTGTCGTTCAGGGATACAAGATCCTTCCGCCGAGCCCACACGGTGTCGTGCTCATGACGGATCCGGGCGCGGGCAAGAGAGTACATTCCGGTTCCACCGTCACGCTGACCACCATCTGACGGTCGGCGGCCAGTGCGCTCCGGACTCTGCGGGCTCCGACCTACCATGCTCCGGCTTCCTGCGACCCCGGCGCCGCGGCATTGCTCACCGATTTCACGGCCGCCCAGGCTTTCGGCCTTCGCGGGTGGGATCGCGATGCCGTTGACCTGTTGGTGCCGCGCGGCGCGCGAGTGTCCGAGCGGTGTCCGGTGCCCATTCACGTACACCGCGTGCGGGACTGGTCCACGGTGCGTCGGCTCCCGCGCGCTCCGCTGCTCTGACCCGCGGCCACACTGACCTGCATCAGCGGCGCGTCGGCACCGCTGATGCTTGACAGAGCCGCCGCTCGTGCATGACACATCGCGAAATCGGCGCTCGTTAGGCTGCGACGCATGGTCATCGTCATGGCGCCGGGCGCTACCGACTCCGACGTCGACAATGTCGTCACCCACATCGAAGCGCATCACGGCCAGGCGTTCGTCAGCCGTGGCGTGATGCGCACGATCATCGGCGTGGTCGGCACCGAGGACGTCCTGGAGACCCTCGACGCCGACGGCTTGCCCGGGGTTGCCGAGACGATGCGGATCACGGCGCCGTACAAGCTCGTCTCCGCGCAGAATCACGCGAAACGCACGACGATCCGGGTCGGCGGCGTGCCAATCGGCCCGGACACCTTCACCCTCATCGCTGGCCCGTGCGCCGTCGAGACCCCGGAGCAGACGCTCGAGGCCGCGCGCATGGCCAAGGGCGCCGGCGCGACCCTGCTGCGCGGGGGCGCCTACAAGCCGCGCACCAGCCCGTATGCGTTCCAGGGGCTTGGCGTCGACGGGCTGAAGATCCTGGCCGAGATCCGGGACGAGGTGCAACTGCCGGTCGTCACCGAGGTCGTCGACGCCGCCGATGTCGACGTCGTCGCCGCGCACGTCGACATGCTGCAGATCGGCACCCGCAACATGCAGAACTTCGGGCTGCTGCAGGCCGTCGGCGCTGCCGGCAAGCCGGTCATGCTCAAGCGCGGTCTCACGGCGACGTACGAGGAATGGCTGATGGCCGCCGAGTACATCGCGCAGCGCGGCAACCTCGACATCGTGCTGTGCGAGCGGGGCGTACGCTCCTTCGAACCGGCGATCCGCAACATGTTCGACGTTTCGGCGGTCCCGATGATGCAGCGGATGTCGCACCTGCCGGTCATCGTCGACCCGTCGCACGCCGCCGGTCGGCGCGATCTCGTGGTGCCGCTCGCCCGGGCCGGCATAGCTGCGGGCGCCGACGGTGTGATGGTCGACGTCCACCCGAATCCCGAGACTGCCCTGTGCGACGGCGCCCAGGCGCTGCTCGGCGACACCCTCGCCGAACTCGCGCAGGCGGTGGCGACTATCCCGGCCCTGCTCGGCCGGACGTCCGCGGCGCACCTCGCCGGCTGACCCGCTACTCCTTCGACAGCGACGGACCCGACCCCCCCGAACCAGATTCGCCGGGGCCCGGCCGGCCCGGCTCCCGCTGCCCGACGTCGCCCGGCTGCGTACCGTAGCCCGGTTCCGCGCCGTAGCCCGGTTGACCGTCGCCCTGCTGCTGGCCGTAGCCCGGCTGACCGTAGCCCTGTTGGCCGTAGCCCGACTGATTACCCGGCTGGCCGTAGCCCTGCTGCTGGCCGTAGCCCGACTGATTACCAGGCTGGCCGTAGCCCTGCTGCGGGTAAGCCGGCGGCCCGGTGCCCCAGCCGCCGGCGTAACCGGACTGGATCTCCTTGTTGTGCCGGCTGCGCTTCACCAGCCCCACGATCAGCAAAACGATCGCGGCGATGACGAACAGCACGCCTAGCACGACGAGCAGACCCCCGAGAACCGTGCTCGTCCCGAGGACGTCACGGCCAAAGGCCACGCGAGCGTCCGATGGCAGCGGCTCCTCGGCCTGCACCTGGACGTGGTAGTCACCCTTGGCCGGCGCGTTGAACTGGATGGCCGCGGCGCCCCGATGCCCGTCGTAGTCGTAGGTGACCTTCTCGATCTTGTTGGCGCTGCGTGAGCCGCCGTAGTGCGCGAGCGAGACGGGCTGCCCGGACGGGTCAGTGATCAAGAGCCGAATATTGGGGATTCGGTTCGTCGAGCTGCTCACGTTGCTGGCTTCGTAGTAGCCGACCCACTTACCCGTGCCGTTGAGAGTCACCGTCCCGCCGCCGGCGGAGATCGATACCCGCTTGAAGCCGGGCACCTTCGCGAACGCGGACTTGGCGACGACGACGGCTCCGACAGAGATCAGCACGACGCCGAGGACGCCGAAGATGAGGGCGAGGCGCAGCGGGATGCGCCCGCGCTTCCTCAGCTTGGTACCACGGGCGCCGGGCAGACCTGCGGGCGGCGGATAACTCATGCGGGCAGTCTGCCCGGTGGCGTCCGGATCGGCACGGCGACGCGCCTCAACGCTGCGGGATCAATGCCCGAAGCACCCGGATCGCATGCTCCGTCGCGTCGTCGTTGACGTCGAGATGCGTGACCAGACGCAGGACGCGCGGCCCGAGCGCGGATACCAGGAGGTCGCGTTCCGCGGACCGCGCGACCACGCGGGCGGCATCCGGGACGTCCAGCACCACGATGTTCGTCGGGACGTTCTGGGGCGATGCTCCGAGCGCCTCGGCGATCCGCCGCGCGCGGGCGTGGTCGTCGGCGAGCCGGTCGACGTGGTGGTCGAGCGCGTAGTGGCCGGCCGCTGCGAGGATGCCCACCTGGCGCATCCCGCCGCCGTACCGCTTGCGCCAGATCCGCGCCTCCGCGATGCGGGCCGCGCTGGACACCAGCACCGACCCGACAGGTGCGCCCAGCCCCTTGGACAGGCACACCGACGCGGTGTCGAAGGGCCCGGCCAGCTCGGCCAGCGGCCGGCCGGTGGCGACGTGGGCGTTCCACAGCCGCGCGCCGTCGAGGTGCAGGGCCAGGCCGTTCGCCCGCGCCAGGGCGACGACGGCGTCCACCGCCGCGGCCCCCTGCACGGTCCCGCCGCCGAAGTTGTGAGTGTTCTCGAGCGCGATCGCGGCCGTCGACACGAGGTGCGGTCCGGCGTTCGGCGCGATCAGTGCGGCGACCGAGTCGGCGGCTAGCAGTCCGCGCGGGGCGTGCCAGGTGCGAAAGGTGATACCGGAGAAGACCGCCGCCGCACCGAGCTCCGCGCGGGCGATGTGCGCGAGCGAATCGCAGACGATCTCCTGCCCCGGCGCGGCCAGCAACCGCAGTCCGAGCTGGTTGCCGAGCGATCCAGATGCGACGAACAGCCCCGCCTCGTGCCCCAACAGCGCGGCAACCCGTTCTTCGAGGGCGTTGACCGTCGGATCCTCGCCGTAGACGTCGTCGCCGACGGCCGCTTCCGCCATCGCGGCGCGCATCGCTGGGGTCGGACGGGTGACGGTGTCCGAGCGCAGGTCGACGATCATCTGTTGCCGCGGGCGCGTCGGTCGGCGACGAGCCGCTCGGCGACGCGGAACGCGAGCTCGAGCGACTGCTCGATGTTCAGGCGCGGATCACAGGCAGTCTCGTAGCGTCGGGTCAGGTCGTCGGCAGTGAGCTCGGACGTGCCGCCGAGGCATTCGGTGACGTCATCGCCGGTGAGTTCCACGTGCAGCCCGCCCGGGTGCGTCCCCAGCTCGGCGTGGACGTCGAAAAAGCCGTCGACCTCGTCGATGATGCGGTCGAGGTGGCGGGTCTTCACACCGTTAGCGGTCTCCTCGGTGTTGCCGTGCATCGGATCGCAGTGCCAGACGACGAGATGGCCGGTTGAGGTCACCTTCTCCACGATCGCGGGGAGGATGTCGCGAACCTTCGCGTTCGACATGCGGCTGATCAGGGTGAGCCGGCCGGGGCGGTTGTCCGGGTCGAGCCGCTCGACCAGATCGGCCGCGAACTCGGGGGTGGCGCTCGGGCCGAGCTTGACCCCGATCGGGTTGGCAAGCCGCGACACGAAATCCAGGTGCGCGCCGTCCATCTGCCGGGTCCGCTCGCCTACCCAGACGAAGTGGCCGGACAGGTCGTAGGCCACGCCGTCGTCGATGCGGGTGAGCGCCCGTTCGTACTCGAGGATCAGGGCCTCGTGCGAGGCGTAGAGCTCGACGCCTTCGAGCGCCGAATCGCGCACACCGCACGCTCGCATGAACCGCACCGCGCGATCGATCTCGGCCGCGAGTTTCTCGTAACGCGAACCGGTGTTCGTCGAGGCCGCGAAGGCGGTGTTCCAGGCGTGGACGCGGTCGAGCGACGCCAGTCCACCCCCCGCGTAGGCCCGGAGCAGGTTCAGCGTGGACGCGGCCGTGGAGTAGGCGCGCAGGATGCGCCGCGGATCGGGGGTGCGGTCGCCGACGAGTTCGTTGACCATGTCGCCGCGGTAGGAGACCTGGCCGGTCGCATCGATGTTCGACGAGCGTGGTTTGGCGTACTGGCCGGCGATACGCCCCAGCTTCACGACCGGCATCGACGCGCCGTAGGTGAGCACCACAGACATCTGCAACAGCACCCGCACCTTGCCGGCGATGTCGCTCTGCGAACTTGTCGCGAAGGTTTCGGCGCAGTCACCGCCCTGCAGCAGGAACGCCTCGCCGCGCGCCACGGACGCCAGCCGCTCGTGCAACTGCTCGACCTCGGACGCGACCACGAGCGGCGGCATCGACGCGAGCGTGAGGGCCACCTGGCGTAGGGCGACGTCGTCGGGCCATTCCGGCTGCTGCGCCGCGGGCAACGCGCGCCACGCATCCAACCCGTCCGCGATCTCGTCGAGACGGGCGGCGGAGGGGCTCTCGGGCGGGGCGCTCACAGGACCAGAGTATTCGCCAAGCGAGGACGCGCGCCGGCGACTGCGCTCGCTGAGGGCAGTCCGGCGGCCTCGAGGAAGCGCGCCAGCAGCATGGCGGTCTCGGAGCAGACGGAGCCCGGCGGCTTAGGAGTGACGATTTCCATGGAGGCGTATACGGGAGGTGGTGGGCATCGCCCCGGATCCGGTCGGAGGACCGGACTGCGAACCGCCGAGCGAACCGTCGCCCGGGGCGGTCGACGAGCCGCCTGCGACGGCGACGAACCGGCGCGATTCACCGCTGCACCGTACGACCCGGCGGGCGGACGATCAGCCGAAGAAGACCTCGGCCTCGGCGTAGAGCTCGGGCGTGACGAGCTTGAGTTCGGTGGTCGCGTCAGCCAGCGGGACGCGCACGATGTCGGTGCCTCGCAGCGCGACCATCGTGCCCCAGTGGCGGTCGGTGACGGCGTCGATGGCGGGCAGGCCGAAGCGGGTGGCGAGCATGCGGTCGAACGCGGTCGGGGTGCCGCCGCGCTGGATGTGCCCGAGTACGGTCGTGCGCGCCTCCTTGCCGGTGCGCTTCTCGATCTCGCCGGCGAGCCATTCGCCGATGCCGCCGAGGCGGGCGTGCCCGAAGGCGTCGAGGCCCTTCTCGATGGTGGCGTTCTCACCGCCGTCGGGTGCCGCGCCTTCGGCCACGACGATGATGGGCGCGTAATGCGCCTGGAACCGGCTCTCGACGTAGGCGCACACCCGCTCCAGGCTGAACGGGAACTCGGGCACGAGGATCACGTTCGCGCCGCCGGCCATCCCGGCGTGCAGCGCGATCCAGCCGGCGTGCCGGCCCATGACCTCGACGATCAACGCCCGGTGGTGCGACTCCGCGGTGGTATGCAACCGGTCGATGGCCTCCATGGCGATGTTGACCGCGGTGTCGAACCCGAACGTGTAGTCGGTGGCGTTGAGGTCGTTGTCGATCGTCTTCGGCACGCCCACGACGTTGACGCCTCGCTCATAGAGCCGGGTGGCCACGCCCAGCGTGTCCTCGCCCCCGATGGCGATCAACGCATCGACGCCGAGCCGGTGCAGGTTCTCGATGACCTGCGCGACGCCGCCGTCGATGGCGAATGGGTTTGTGCGTGACGAGCCGAGGATTGTCCCGCCTCGCGGCAGGATTCCGCGCACGTCGGGGATACCGAGCGGCATCGTGATGTTCTCGAGCGGGCCGCGCCAGCCGTCCCGAAACCCCACGAACTCATGCCCGTGGACGCCCGCGCCCTTACGCACGACCGCCCGGATGACCGCGTTGAGTCCGGGGCAGTCCCCACCCCCGGTCAGTACACCGATGCGCACGAGGAGAAACCCTAGCGGGCGAGGAAGACCTGGAACGGGAAGGCAACAGTGCTGCCGCGGATGTGGCTGGAACGAGACGACAACAGTGAGGACCGGGGAGGCGGTGAGGTCCGGAGAGGCGGAGTCAATTCAGTGAGCGCCAGCGAGCTAAATTGTGCCGGGCGTCGGCCAGGGCGTCGTGCTGGTCCGGGGGTGCGGGCGGCAGCCGCGGCGAACCGGCGTCCTCGAAGCGCTGCCGCAGTTCGTGGGTGAAGCGCGGAATCGCCCGTGGCAAAGCCCGCATGTCACCCCAGAGCTGGCACAGCACGACATGGTCGTAGCCGGCCATCCACGCCCAGAGTTCGATCTTGTCGCCGGGTTCGGTCAAGAAGGCGAGCAGGTCGTCGCGGATCCGTTCGCGCGAGCGCCACGCGGGGTCGCTGGGTGAGGGGAGTTTATCGAGCACGTTGCGTCGCACCCAGTCGATGGCCCGGTCGGGGTCGAACTCGCTCGATACCGCATAGAACTCGCGGCCGTCCTCGGCCACGACGCCGATCGAGACGAGGTCGACGGTCGTGCCGTCCTCGATGAACTCGCAGTCATAGAAGTAGCGCACCGTTGCGCCGGTGCCGTCAGGAGGCCCGCGTGCCGGGCACGCGGTCGCCGATCTCACGCACGGCGTCGGCCGGCCTCGAACCGAAGGCGGCGTCCTTACCCTCAGCCTTCTTGACCTTCGCGGCGTATTGGTCCACGTACTCCTGGCCGGACAGCTGCATGAGCTCGTACATGATCTCGTCGGTCATCGATCGCTCGACGAATCGGTCACCGGTCATGCCCTCGTATCGGGAGAAGTCCAACGGCTTGCCGAAGACGATGCCGGGGCGTGGACGCAGCTTCGGCACGAGCCGTCCCTGCGGCTGGATGACGTCTGTGTTGATCATGGCGCACGGGACGACGACCGCGCCGGATTCGAGCGCCATCCGAGCGACACCGGTCTTGCCGCGATACAGCCGACCATCCGGTGACCGCGTGCCCTCGGGGTAGATCCCGAGCAGTGTCCCCTCGGCGAGTACCCGCACGCCGGTGTTCAGCGCCGCACGGGCGGCATCGGCGTCGCCGCGGTCGATCGGCACCATTCCGACGATGTTCATGAACCCCCGCGTCAGGCGGCCTTTGACACCCGGCGTCGTGAAGTACTCGGCCTTTGCCAGCCAGGTCACCTTGCGCCGCACCATGATCGGCATGAAGAACGAGTCGCAAAAAGAGAGATGGTTGCTCGCGATGATCGCCGGTCGGTCGGTCGGGATGTTCTCCCGGCCCTCGGTCCACGGCCGCCAGATCAAACGCAGCAACGGGCCGAGGAAGACGAACTTCGCCAACCAGTACCCCAACGATCTCTCCCGCGTCCCCAGTGAGTCGCGAGCAGCCCACAAACCGGGGTCCCGCTGTTATTCCGACGATAGTCGTGTCCGCGTCGTGCGAGCAATTCGCCCGTCCACGGGTCGCCGCGCCGGATGGGCGGAAGGCACAATAGGCCCGGTGAGCCGCGCAGCCGTTCCCGACACCGCACCGTTCGCCGCGGACGGCGGCCCGGTCGGAGTAGTGATCAGCCACGGTTTCACCGGCACGCCGGCGAGCATGCGGCCGTGGGCCGATCAGCTGGCGGCCGCCGGCTACACGGTCCGGTTGCCGTTGCTGCCCGGGCACGGCAGTACGTGGCGCGAAACCAATCGCTCGCGTTGGCCCGAGTGGTACGCCGAGATCGAGGCGGCGTTACGCGACCTGCAGGCCCGCTGCGACACGGTCTTCGCGGCCGGCCTGTCGATGGGCGGCACGCTCGTGACTCGTCTCGCCGAGAAATATCCGGAGACCGTGGCCGGTCTCGTCCTGGTCAATCCCGCCTACGGAACCCGCCGCGTCGACGCCAAGTTCGCTCCCGCCTTTGCGCGCCTGATTCGATCACGGCCGTCCATCGGCGGCGACATCAAGAAGCCGGGGGTCGCTGAGCCCGCCGACGACCGCACCCCGGTCATCGCGTTCGCGTCGGTGCTCAAGCTGTGGAAGGTCACCGTCGCCGATCTCGCGCTTGTCCGCGCCCCGATCCTCATGTACCGCTCGCGGGAGGATCACGTCGTCGACGACCTGTCGGCGCAGCTGTTGACGGCGGGCGCGGTCAACACGTCCGTCCGGGAGGTGCTGCTCGAGAACAGCTACCACGTGGCAACCCTCGACAACGATGCCCCGGCGATCTTCGACGGCAGCGTCGAGTTCATCCGCTCGATCACCGACGGTGTGTCCGTGCGCGGCAACCGACCCGGCGCAGCGCCGTGACTTCCTCACCCGATGCTCCGGACGGCCCCGGGACGCCCGGGACCGAGCCCGGCGCTCGCCTCGACAACGGTCTGTGGGCACCGGCCTACGTACCGCTGACCGACGTGGAACCGGGCGTGGGACGCCACTTGCTCACCGCGCTGGGGCGCGCCCGCATCGCGGCCTATCTCGGTCCGCAGTCAGCGGACCGGCGGCGCCTGTTCGTGGCCGCCGAGGAGCGGGTCGACGCTCGCACGATCGTTGCCGCCGCTGTCCGCGCTCTCGGCGGCCCGCAGCCCGAGGCCCCCGAGACGCCGAGCGACCCGCTGGCCGGCGTCGACACCGATTCGGCCTTCGACGCGCTGATCGCGGGCTGGCACGTCGATACCCACACCGCGATCCGCAACGCCGAGCGTGACCTCAGCCGCGAGGACGAGGACTGGCGAGCCCGTCTGAACCGCCCGCCGGTCGAGGACCCGATCTGGCTCGACGACGATCACTACGTGCCGCCGGCGCCGCCGCCACTGCCCCGGCTCGCAGGCCCGACGATCATCGCCATGAGCGTGCTGGCGATTTCGATCGTGGTGCTCGGGCTCGGCGGGCAGTTCGGACTCGCAGGCAACCTGACCTTCGTCCTCGGCGTCGGCGGGCTGCTGCTGGGCGCGGGGATCCTGTTGAGCCGGGTCCGGGAGTTCCGCCGCGATGACGACGACGACGGCGCCGCGATCTGAGACCTCGACGCCGTAGCCTGGCGACCCGCGGTGTTTCGCTGCTCTGCGCTGACTGGCAACTTGTCACGCTGACCGGCACTTGTCGGCTTACTGACGGCCTACACGTCGCCAGTCACGTCCGAACTCGCCAGTCAACCTCGGAACTCCCAGTGACCCTCGGAACTCCCCAGTCATCCTCGAAACTCGCCCGTCACCCTCGAAACTCGCCGGTGATGATCAGGTTTCGGGCAGTGCCAGTTCGAGTTCCACGGCGCCGGCTGCGATCCGATTCACCGACGCGACGGAGATACGCGGGTCGACGAAGACTCCCTCCACGAAGACCCCCGCCACGGCGACTGGCTTCGCGCGGAGAACCTGGGAGTCCGGCGGTGCGGGGGGCCCAGCGGTGTCGATGCCGAGCACCGCGGGCTGATCGTCGGGCACGAGGGCGTCGAACGCGTCCTGCAGCTCTGCGGCGTGGGTCGCCGCCAGAGCGGCCGGAGCCGCCCGAGCGAACGGAGCGGCCGGAGACCCGAGCCTGGCCGCGCCGACCAGGAACGCACTGCCGCGCAGCCGGAGCGCGGCCAGCGCGGCGCCGGGCGGACGCGCGCCGCGGGTATCGCTGAAGGTGAGCTCCCGGGTCGACAGCACGTCCACGCCGAGCGACGACAGCAGCAGGTTGCCGCCGGACGTACGACCACCCGCCACCACGACAAGGCCGGAGTTACGGGCCAGTGCCGCCGAGATCGAGCGCCACCGCAGCAGGCTCGGGGACCCGTGGACCCAGGCGAGATCGGGCCTGCGTTCGGCGATCATTCGCGTCAAGCCGGCCCGATCGACGGGCAGCAGTCTGGCGTTGACGCTGAGAAGGAGTAGGGACGGCACGGGCGTCATCCTGCCCAACGGCCGTTCAGGCGTCGCGGCCGGAGTGCCGACGGGCGAGATCGGCCGCCCCGACGAGCCCGGCGTCCGCGCCCAAGGCGGCGGCGACGATCCGCGCCTCCGGGCGGAATCCCCGCCCGGTGAGCGTGTGCGCAAACTCCTCGCGTGCTGGTCCCAGCAGCAGTTCCCCGGCCGTCGATACTCCCCCGCCGAGCACGAACACGGACGGGTCGATGACAGCGGCGAGATTCGCGATGCCGCGGCCGAGCCATCGCCCCATCGTCGTGCAAATCGAGCGGGCGGCGGGGTCGCCCGCCGCTGCTGCCGCCGTCACGATAGGACCGGTGACCTCGTCGATCGACCCGGCGAGCTCGATCATGCGAGCGGCCGCCATCGGTGACTCGTCGGCCAACTCGCGCGCGTCGCGGGCGAGCGCGCGCCCGGACGCGTACATCTCCCAGCACCCCTGGTTGCCGCAAGCGCAGCGACGGCCGTCGGGCACGAGCGTCATGTGGCCGTACTCGCAGGCGATGCCGAAGGCGCCACGGTACACAGCGCCGTTGGCGACGAGGCCACCACCGATACCAGTCCCGAGCGTGACGCAGACGACAACGGGTTCGCCCTGCGCGGCACCGAAGCGGTACTCGGCCCAGGCCGCGGCGTTGGCGTCGTTCTCGACGAGCAGCGGCAGCTCGATCCGTTGCGCCAGTTCGGCGCGCAGCGGCTCGTCTCGCCACGCGAGATGTGGCGAGAACAGGACCGTCGCACGGTCGTTCCCGATCCAGCCGGCCGCGCCGATACCGACCGCGCTGACATCGTGGCGCGCGGCGAGGGCGCGGACGACGTCGACGATCACCTCCTCGGTGTCGTCGACGTCATGGCCGGGGGTGTCGCGCCGCTCGCGGTCGAGGATCGCACCGCGCTCGTCGACCACCCCCGCCGCGACCTTGGTGCCGCCGATGTCGACCCCGATAGCCTGCGTCATGACGTCTCGTCCAGCTCGGAACGATCGTGGCTGCCGGCATCGTTCACGCCGTCGAGACGGATGTGCTGGACGCGGGGGGACGGCTTCGGCTTACCCGGTCTCGGCTTGCCGGCCGCCTTGCGGGCATCGGCCCTGCGCGGATCCGGCGACCCGCCCACCGGCGCGTGGTTCGCCGCCGCGTCTATGAACGAGCGCAGCGCGCCGGCAAGCGCGGTGCCCGCCTCCGCGAAGCGCTCGGACACCTCGGGGTGCTCACCCCGCAGGATGCTCGCGAATTGACACAGCGGGCACCACTGGCACTCCGGACCGGGGTGGCCGGAGGCGGGCTCCGGCAGGGCCCGCTGCGCCCACTCCTGCACGACGGTCAGCAGCTTGTGGGCCTCGTCTGCGAGCGGGATCGACCCGTCCGCCGCGGGGTGCGGGCCGTCCCCTGTGCCGTCGGTGGGTGTGGTCATCGGGCTCTCCGGGGTGGGGTCGGTTGCGGCTTGGGCGCGCGGGCCGGCCATCGGCCACGCCGTCCGGGTCCGGGTGCCGGGCGGCGGCGCTGGCCGCTCGCGCTCGTCGCCCCCTGCTCAGCGGTGAAGCGGACCCGTAGCTCGCGGCCGTCGAACTCGCCGCCGGCGACTTCGCAGCGGCGCAGGGCGCTGGGCAGGGTCAGCACGCGACGATACGTGCCCACGGTCACGACCAGATCGTCACCGGCGCGCGCGACGTCGACCGTGGCCCGCTTCGCGAGCGGCAGCGGCATGCACAGCAGGTAGCCGGCGTCGGTGGTCTCGACGCGCAACAGTGTGCCGGCCTCGACGGGCGGAGCCGGATCGAGGCCGGGCAACTCGCCGTAGAGCGCCGACGCGACCTCGCGCAGCGCCGCCGGACCGACCGGCTCGGCCGCGCGGTAGGCGAGTTCGCACACCGGCAGACCGGCAAACGACTCGCGGATCGCGCTCAGCTGTTTCTGCTGGGCTGCGGCCCAGCCCTGACGCCACTCGTCGTCACCGGCCGGGAAGACCCGGTTCGCGACGACGAGGTCAACCGCGTAGCCGTAGAGCGCGAGCGCGGTGAAGGTGCGCCGGGCCTCGGCGGCGACGACGGCTTCCGGGGTGAGGACGAGTCGGACGGACGTGATCGTCGGATCACCGAGCAGTTGCCGCACGGCGCTCAGCTCGTCGTTGAGCCGCAGCAGAGCCTCGAAGATGTTGTCCGGTGGGATCGCGTCGCCGCGGCCGAGCACGGTGGCGATCGGACGCATGGTGGCCGCAATCCGCCGTTGGGCCGGGAAGACCCTTTGCAGGTACCAGCTCAGCGCCTCGGGCAGGGCGAGCAGCCGCAACGTCTCCGCGGTGGGCGCGCAGTCGACCACGAGGGCGTCCCAATTGCCGGTCAGCGCGAGTTCGCGGACGGCCAGAAGTGCCAGCACCTCGTCGATGCCGGGCAGGACGGTCAGCTCGTCGGCGGTGATCGCGTCTACTCCGCCGCGCGCGAGCATGTCGACGAGGAAGGCCTGGACGTCGCGCCACGCCGCCTCGAGGCGACCCTGCGTGTCGATCTGGACGGCCCACAGCCCCGGCGACACCTCGAGGGGGTCTGCGGTCAGTTCCGTCGCGAGCGCATCGGCGAGGGAGTGGGCGGTGTCGGTCGAGAGCAGCAGGGTCTTGCACCCTCGGTCGGCGAGACGCAGCGCCGTCGCGGCCGCTGTGGTCGTCTTGCCGACCCCGCCCTTGCCGGTGAACAGGACGATGCGCATCGGCTCAGACAACCCGGAGCGCTTCGACGCGCTTCTTCAACTCTTTGAGCGCGGTGTCCATGACTACCCGTTCGGCCTTGCGCTTGAGCAGCCCCAGCATCGGGATGATCAGCTCGACCGACAGCGAATAGGTCACGTCGCTGCGGGCGGCCCCGTCGGCGCGGATCACATACGAGCCGTGCTGGGCTCGCATCATCTGACCCTTGACGAGATCCCACTCGACGCTGTCGTCGCCGGACCAGTTGTAGGCCAATTCGTACTGATCGCGCACGATGCCGGCGTCCAGGCTGAAGGCGACGCGCCGGGGCCGCCCGTCCGGACCCTTTTCGACGACCTCGGCCGATTTCACCGAGCCGGCCCACACCGGGTAGTTCGGGAAGTCCGCAATCACGGCCATGACGTCCGCGGCGTCGGCGTCGATGGTGATCGACTGCGTCGACTCGTCGGGCATGGCTCGAAAGGCTACCCGGGCTCTCAGGGCAGTGACGCGTTCGAGGCGGCGGCATGCCGATCCATGCGCCCGGGATCCACCCTGTCGGCCAGTGCCCAGAAGCCCTTCTTCGTCAGCACGCGGATCTCCCGGGTGATCCGCTCACGTTCACCTCGCCCGAGCTGCGTGCCGGGCACCGGGTCGAGCCGCAGGAAGAAATGCGCCACCACACCCTCGAACATCGGCTCGAGCCAAACCTCGGCCGTACCCGCCAGGCGGGCTCCGCGACCCGTGTCGACCGAGCAGACGGTCCACCGCGCGCCCTTCTCGTTTCGGTCCTCGTCCAGGTGGAGCTCGAGTGCGGGCCACCAGCGGCGCCAGTTCGTAGCGTCGGCGACGGCCGCCGCGACCACGACCGCGCGGGCGGCGACCCACGTCGAGTCGACGATGTCGATTCGGGGGCGCTTCGGGTCCGGCACGTCGTCAGGATGGCACGACGGGTGAAGTCGCGCCGCTGTCGGGCACCGACTAGCGTGAGCCGCGGTCGCCGGACGCGTCGCCGCGCCGCGGACCCTGGAGAAGTCCATCGGAAAGGACGCCGGTCGGGTGCAGGAACTGCATGTCGCCAGCAGGGTCACGACGCTCACCCAGAACAACACGGCGGACTTCGTCTTCGACAACGCCGTCAACCGTCCCGATCACGTAGCACTGAGGCGTCGCGTGCGCGGTGCCTGGTCGGACGTGACGTCGAGACAGTTCGCCGCCGAGGTGACAGCTGCCGCGCGCGGCATCATCGGCGCAGGTATCGCGCAAGGCGACCGCGTCGCGGTCATGAGCAAGACCCGTTACGAGTGGACGGTCGTCGACTTCGCCCTGTTCGCCGTTGGCGCCGTGGTCGTCCCCATCTACGAGACGTCGAGCGCCGAGCAGGTCGAGTGGATCGTATCGGACTCCGGCGCCCGTGGCATCTTCGTGGAGACCCCGGAGCACGCGGCCGTCGTCGAGTCGATCCGCAGCGACGCGCCGGACCTCGAACACGTCTGGCAATTCGAGGACGACGCGATCGCCGCACTGGCGTCGGCGGGCGCCGAGGTGCCCGCACAAGACGTCGACGCGCGCCGCGCAGCCGTCACGCTGGCCGACCTCGCCTCGATCATCTACACGTCCGGGACGACGGGTCGCCCGAAGGGATGCGAGCTCACCCACCGCTGTTTCGTCGCCGAAGCCGTCGAGCTGCTCGATCTGCTCGATGACTTCTTCAACTCCGACACGTCCACGCTGCTGTTCCTGCCGATCGCACACGTGTTCGGTCGGGCGATCGAGATCGGCGCGCTCGCCGGCGGCTGCACGCTCGGCCACACGCCGGACGTGAAGAACCTCATCGACGACCTCGGCGGGTTCAAACCGACTTTCGTGCTCGCCGTGCCGCGCGTGTTCGAGAAGGTCTACAACACGGCCAAGCAGAAGGCCCACGGCGACCGCAAGGGTTGGATCTTCGACCGCGCCGAGACGGTGGCCATCCAGTTCTCCGAGGCGAGCGACAACGGATCCGTCCCGCTGCTGCTGAAGGCGCAGCACGTGCTGTTCGACAAGCTCGTCTACGGCAAGTTGCGTGCGGCGCTCGGCGGCGAATGCGTGGCAGCGGTATCCGGCGGTGCGCCGCTGGGCGGCCGGCTCGGACACTTCTTCCGCGGTATCGGCGTCACCATCTACGAGGGCTACGGCCTCACCGAGACCACGGCCGGCATCACCGTCAACCGTCCGGACGCGATCAAGGTGGGCACCGTCGGTCGTCCGGTCGGCGGGACTACCGCGCGTGTCGCCTACGACGGTGAGCTGCTGTTCAAGGCCCCGAACGTCTTCGCCGGATATTGGAAGAACCCCGACGCCACAGCCGAGACCATCGATGCCGACGGCTGGTTCCACACCGGCGACATCGGCGAGATCGATGATGACGGGTTCGTCCGGATCACCGGACGCAAGAAGGAACTCATCGTCACCGCCGGCGGCAAGAACGTCGCGCCTGCGGTGCTCGAGGACCGCGTCCGGGCCCACTGGTTGGTCAGCCAGTGTCTGGCCGTCGGCGACCAGAAACCGTTCATCGCCGCGCTCGTCACGATCGACCCGGAATCTTTCCCCCATTGGCTGGAGCAGAGCGGAAAGGGCGCCGACACGTCGGTAGCCGACGTCGTGGACGATGAGGCGCTGCGCAAGGAGATCCAGACCGCGATCGATGACGCCAACAAAGCTGTCAGCAAGGCCGAGTCGATCCGCAAGTTCGCGATCCTGCCCGACGACTGGACCGAGGCCGCCGGTCAGATGACGCCGTCGCTGAAGCTCAAGCGCAACGTCGTGCTGCAGGAGAACGCCGAGCAGGTCGCCGTGCTGTACAGCGGCGGCAGGCGCGACTGACCGGCTCATCGATTTCGGGGCGTCAGGTCTGCAGTACGTCGTGCAACCGTTCGGCCAATACGTCCCAGCGCCACCTGTCCTGCACCCATGCGCGTCCGGCGGCACCCAGGCGCGCCCGCAGGGCAGCGTCCTGCAGAAGCGTCACGAGGCGCTCGGCCAGTGCTGTCACGTCCCGTCCGCCGACGACGAAGCCGGTCTCACCGTCCAACACGGCGTCCGGCGCGCCGCCGGAATCCCCCGCGATGACGGGCAGGCCGGTCGCCGACGCCTCGAGATAGACGATGCCCAAGCCCTCGACGTCCATGCCGCCACGGCGAGTTCGGCATGGCATCGCGAATACATCGCCCGCCGCGTAGTGTGCCGGCAGTTCGGTGTGCGGCACCCCACCCGTGAGAACCACGTCGCGCTCGATGCCGAGTTCGCCGGCGAGCGCGACGAGGTCGGCGTGATACCGGCCCCCGCCCACGAGTAGGACCGCGGCGTCCGGCACCGTCTCGTGCACGCGAGGCAGGGCGTGAAGCAGGGTGTCCTGGCCTTTGCGCGGGACGAGCCGCGACACGCACACGATCACCGGTCGATCGGTCAGTCCGTAACGAGTCCGCACCAGGCACCGGTCAGTGTCCGGACAAAAGGTCTCGACATCGACTCCAGGTGTGAGCTGGACGAACTCGGGGTGCGGGCCGATCGGCCCTACTCGGCGGTTTCGGAAGTACTCACCGAGGAACGTCACGACATCCACGCCGTTCCCGATGCGCCGCAGCGCCTGCCGCGCACCCGGCAGCATCGCCCACGCCGCTTCGTGGCCGTGGGTGGTGGCGACGACGCGCTCGGCACCGGCGGCACGCAACGCGGGTGCGAGCAGACCCAGCGGGGCTGCGGCTCCGAACCAGACCGACGTGCAGTCGAAGTCGCGCAGCGCGGCTACCACCCGCCGCCGCGCCGGGGGCGTCGGCACGAGCAACCCGGTGGGGTGCCGCAGGACCGGGAACGGCTGCTCGGCGTCGAACGCGGTCGAACCAGGGTGATCAGAGGTGTAGACGACTACGGAACCGGTCGGCTGGCGGATCGCCAACTGGTGGATGAAGGACTGGATGCCGCCCTGGCGCGGCGGGAAGTCGTTGGTCACGATCAGCGTCCGCCGCGCCGGACGGCCCGGATGATGAGTCCGGCCCGCCCCATCCGCGTCATTCATGACAGTTGTTCGTGCACGTACGACCGGAACTGGGACAGGAACTGAGCCGGCGACACGTGGAGAATCGACCGCACGCCCGCGGCAGCCGCCTGGTCGCTCGCGTCAGGCGATGCGCCGACCTGCCGGTAGAACCGCACCAGACCGTTCGCGCCCACCTGTCTCGCGATGAGGCGGCACGCCAGCCACGAGGACTGGTAGGCCTGCGCCGCAGTCCCGGAGGTGTCAAAGCTGGCGTCGGCGGGCAACCCCGCGGGTACCTTTCCGGCGCGCACATCGCGTCCGAGTTCCAGCGCAGCCTGCTTGACGGTTTGACCGGATCGCAGGTTCCCGACGTATTCGGCGAAGCCTTCGACGAGCCAGCGGGGTGAGGCGTCCGTGGTGGCCGCTGCATCGGCGATGTGCGTGATCTCGTGCTGGAGCACGATCCGTTGGCCGACGGGACTCAGCCGCCCGAACGGCTCGGCTTCGACGACCAGCCGTTGACCACGTACTGCGCCGGATACCGCATCCTGGCCGTCGGAGCTGGCAATGGCACCCACCGGGGCAGTGATCGAGGACGTCGGCCCGAGCGCGGCCGCGAGTTCCGTCGGCGACGACGGAACGAACACCGCAACCTGTCTCGGCCATCCCGGCCCCCAGACCGACGTGACAACAGGAATCGCGGTGTCGACGGTGGCTGCGGCCGTGACCAGCACCGCGTGATTGCCGGCGTGGCCGAGCACGATCGACGCTGCGCCACGCACCACGTCCAGGGCACCGAAATCCCATGGGCCTTGCCAGCTCTTGCCGCCGCTCATGGCCAGATCGGAATCGTTGACGACCCGCACTGCGCCGTCACGCCGGATGAACGTCCACCACAGATCGTGCGTCGTCGGCGTGCGATCGACCCCCTGCAGCGCGTAGGAGAGCGTCACCCGCACGATCAATGCGGATGCTCCGAACTTCTTGCGGGCTGCGCTCTGGGCGTCGGCGGCGTCGACGGTTGGGCCGATCGAGTACGACCAGTGGCTCAACGGGACCTTGGCCAGGTTGGAGAACACAGCTTGCTGAGTGGAACGGAATCGGCCCGGCGCCAGATCGTCGAGAAACTGCGACTGCTTGTGCCCGACGACGGCGCTGCCGTGCCGAGCCAACAGGGTCGCGATTTCCCCGCGCGACGGTTTGGCTGTGGAGGAGCTGGACGAGCAGCCCGCGAGCAAGGCTACGAGCAAGGCGATGGCGCCGACGGTGGCGGCAAGCGTCCGCGGCCGATACCAGCCCGCTCGTTGAGCGGCCGAAACCCGACGCCGCCTCGAAGCGCCGGAACGCCCCGCGGCAGTGCTCGGTCGAGTCGGCAAACTGGCGTAGATCAGGCCAGCCTAGTCGCCCCGACGAAGTCGCTCATGTACGAACTCAGCGGGACGACGGTGACATCTTGTCCCTCGGTCGGGGCAGAAACCATCATACCGTCGCCGATGTAGATGGTGACGTGTCCGATCGGGTGATACATGAAGACAAGATCGCCGGGCTGAAGATTGCTCGCGCTGACGTGCTTGCCGTAGTTGGACTGGTCAGCCGCGGAGTGCGGCAGACTGACGCCGCCGGCGTTCCACGCGGCCATGGTGAGTCCGGAGCAGTCGAAGCTGCTCGGCCCGGCGGCACCGAACACGTAAGGCTTACCGACCTGCGCGAGCGCGAACTCGACGGCGACCTGTGCTGCCTTCGAGCCGGCGCGGGGCAGGGCCTGCTGCAGCGACTTGACGTCCTGGACCGACGGATTGGACATCCGCTTATACGCCGCCTGCTGCGCGGAACTCAGCGTCGAGAGCAGCGTCTGGTACTTCTTGATCTGTTTTTCGACGGTGGCGCGTTTGGCCTGTAGGGCGTCCCGGTCCTTGGTGGCAGACGCGAGCAGATCCTTGGCTGTCTTCGCGTGCTCTGTGGCTTGTGCGCGCGCGTCGGCGACTCGGCCGACGACGTCCGCGTCATGGCTGGACATCAGGTTCAATGTGCTGAGCCGGTCGAGATAGTTGGGGCCGCTGCTGCTGTCGAGCAGAGCGCCAGCTGCACCCAGCGAACCGGCCTCGTATCGCGCTTGGACGTTCTGGGCGAAAGCCACCTCGGCCCGCCGATAGCCCGCGGTGGAGCTGCTGGCGGCCTGCTTCGCCCGGGCGGCCTGCTTCTCGCGCGCCCCGACCAGTACGCGGGCCTGGTTGTACTGCTCGACGACCTGCGAGTTCTTGAGCGCGAGCTCGCCCAACTGCTTCTGGATGGTCGCGATCGAGGGATCCTGGCGCGGATTCTGGTGCGGCGAAGCCGGTGCCGCAGACGCAATGGTCGGCGCTAGAGCGGCGGTGGCGGCCAACGCTGCGATGAGGAACGCAGGCCGAATACGGTGCGTGAAACGGATCGCCACGGGCGGCGGATCTCCTTCTTCCCTAGCCGCCTACCGGGTTAGCTGACGGGTTCGGGCCGGAAGTAGCCCTACGGCACGGTGCAGCGCTGATCGAGCGCAACAGCCGGTCCGATTCACCCCGGAACTGACGTGGGTCCCCGGTTTACAACCGCGGCGCCCTGCGGTGGTGCGGACGTGCGCCACGGATCCGTGCAATTCGGCGGAACCTTCTCGGCGACGGCCGGGAGGGCCACCGTGAAAACCGACTAGGTCTCGGAAAGGTTACGACGGCAACCATTCTGACGCAATGCCGCGCGTTGACTCATCAAGAATGCGCGCGTGGGGGTAGTCGTTGACTCACGTAGGAATGCGCGCGTAGGGCGTGCCTGCCGAGCCGGTTCCGATCGGGCCGATAGGCCCGATTGATGGGATTGACGAT
>JBPCOE010000082.1:0-49560 GCA_051000605.1 Jatrophihabitans sp. | reverse complement strand
GGCGGGGGGGGTCTGTCCACCCCTCACCGGGCGTCCGCCGGGGGGGCCGGGTTCGCTGTCTGCGAACGCGGGGGGGTTGGCGACCCCAGGACCGCCTCGTACGGACGCACTCGCTCGTACCGGCAGGACTACCTCGACCCCGTCTACGCACGACTGGCGCATGACGCCATGCTGCTCTGGAGCGAGTTCGAACGCGCCACCGGCACCGAGGTGCTCGTCCGCTGCGGCTGCCTGAACATCGCGAAGGCCTCGGTCACGCCCGATCTCGAGGCCAGCTACGGGCAGCTGAGCGCCGACCTGCTTCGGCGCCTCGACCTGCCCGTCGAAACCCTCGACCGTGCCATGCTTCGCGAGCGCCATCCCTACCTCGACGCGGACGTCGCCCACCTCGACCCAAGCGCTGGGCTCGTCGATCTGGGCGCCGTGACCGAAGCCTTGTTGCGGACGCTGGTGTCCCGTGGGGTCGAGGTGCGAGAGGGGATCGAGACGCTGGCGATCGAGCCCGACGGCGCCCTGCTCCGGGTGCGCACCGATGCAGGCGACTTCCGCAGCAGGGCGTTGGTGATCACTGCCGGGCACGGTACGAACGACGTGCTGCGGACGCTGCGCGGGTGCAGGCTGCAGATCCCGCTCACTCGCGACCGGCCCAGCGAGGCGAAGTACTACCGGCCGCCCGCCGAAGTCCGGCATCGGTTCACCTCCGACGCCATGCCGGTCGTCGCCTACCTCGACACCGGCGTCTACGTGCACCCCATCGTCGAGGGCGTGATCGACGCGGTGAAGATCGGCTACTACCACCCGCCTGATTTGCCGCGCGGGCGTACCGGGGTCGACAACATCGCAGACTTCGTCCGGCAGTGCCTGCCCGGCCTGGGCGCAGCGCAGGTCAACGATGTGCTCGACGTCGACCAGTGCGACTACGACCTGGTGAGCGACGACGACTTCGTCCTCGGGTCGGTACCGGGGTTGGCGAACGTGTACGTCGGCGTGGGGTGGCGCGGCACCGGCTACAAGTTCGCCCCGTGGGTCGGCCGGGTGCTGTTCCAACTCGCGGTGCAGGACGGCACGGTCTACGACATCACCCGCTTCGACCCGGCCCGGTTCAGCCCCGAACGTGGAGCCAAGCCGGACGCCATCCCGCACGTCGAGCACGACGCCGTGGACCGTCCCAGGAAGGCAGTGCGATGAACCGTCCGTCACCGAAGAGCTTCGAGCAGCGACTGCGGGACGGCGTCGTAGTCGGCGCGGAGGGCTACGTCTTTGAACTCGAGCGCCGCGGGTACGTGCAGGCCGGACCATTCGTCCCCGAGGTGATCCTCGACGCCCCCGACGCCCTCGCCGAACTGCACCGCGAGTTCCTCCGCGCCGGCGCCGACGTCATGGTCGCGCTGACCTATTACGCCCACCGCGAGAAGCTGCGCGACGTCGGCCGTGCCGACGATCTGGAGCAGATGAACCGCAACGCTGTGCGCATCGCGAACCGGGTCGCCGCCGAGGGCGATGCTCTGGTGGCCGGCAACATCTGCAACACCTGGTGCTACGACCCGGCTGATCCGAAACGCTCAGGTGCGGTGGTGCGCGCCCAGTATCTGGAGCAGCTCAGCTGGGCGACCGAGGAGGGTGTCGACTTCGTCATCAGCGAGACCAACGATTTCCTCGGTGAGGCGCTGATCGGCCTCGAGGTCTGCCGAGAGCTCGGCCTGCCGGCAATGGTCACGCTTGCGAGCGTCCAACCTCACACGACCTACGACGGCTACGACTACGTCGACGCATGCCGCAGACTCGTCGACGCGGGAGCGGCTGTCGTCGGGTTGAACTGCTCGCGCGGCCCGGCGACGATGCTGCCGCTGCTGGAACGCCTCCGCGCCGCGATCGACATCCCGATAGCGGCCCAGCCGGTCCCGTTTCGCACCGACGCAGCGACGCCCGGCTTCGAGTCGCTCGTCACCGACGACGGACGACGCATGTTCCCGATCGAGCTGGAGCGCGCTGGTCTCACTCGCTTCGAGATGGCTGACTTCGCCCGCGCGGCCGCCCGGATCGGAGTCGACTACATCGGGATCTGTTGCGGCGGCGCGCCCCACCACGTCCGCGCGATGGCCGAGGCGCTCGGCCGCCGGCCCGCGGCAAGCCGTTATTCGCCGGCCATCGAGCTGCACCCGGTGCTCGGAGACAGCCCGAACGTCGTCGCCGAGCGCAAGATGGGTGACTGGACCGCCGCCCTTTGACCTGGAAGGCGACGCGAACCTGGTGGGCGTTGCTGGGATCGAAGCTGAGATGCAGCGACGCGAGCCTGGTGGGCGTTGCTGGGATCGAAGCTGAGATGCCGAGACAGCCGATTGGATCGCGACGCGATAGGGCACTATTGCCGACGTGCCCCTCGGACTGCCGGACATGATCCACGCCTGCCTCTTCGACCTCGACGGGGTCTTGACCGACACCGCGGCGGTGCATCGCGCGGCGTGGAAGGCCACCTTCGATCCCGTGTTGGCGAAGCATGACCAGTCGGAGTTCACCGAACACGACTACGACGAGTACGTCGACGGCAAGCCACGCCTCGACGGCGTCCGCGACTTCCTGACGTCCCGCGGCATCGACGTGCCTGAGGGAGACGAGCACGACGCGCTCGACCAGGACACGATCAACGGGATCGGTAACCGCAAGAACGACGACGTGCTGCACCGGATCGAGCAGGACGGCGTCCGGGTCTTCGACGGCTCGCGCCGCTACCTCGAAGCAGCCGAGAAAGCCGGTCTGCGCCGCGTTGTCGTTTCCTCCAGCGCGAACACCGAGCAGGTTCTCGAGGTCACCGGGCTCGCGAGGTACATCGAACAGCGGGTGGACGGCGTCACGATCCGGACGACCGGGATGCCCGGCAAACCAGCTCCGGACTCGTTTCTCGCGGGTGCGCAGATCGTCGGCGTCGACCCGTCCCGCGCCGTCGTCTTCGAGGATGCGACGTCCGGCGTCGAGGCGGGACGCCGCGGCAACTTCGGCTTCGTCGTCGGCGTAAATCGGCTCGACGACGAGCACGGCACGGCGTTGCACCAGCACGGGGCCGACGTCGTCGTCGCGGATCTGGGCGACCTGCTATGACCGAGCCTGCGAGGTCGCCAACGAGCCCAGCACGGCGCCAGCGACCGACGAAGGAGGGAGCATGACGGATCTGATGCACGCGCGATTCCCGACGGACCCCTGGACGGTCCGCGAGACCGAACTCGACCAGACCTGGCTCGCGCAATCCGAGTCCCTATTCGCCTTGTCCAACGGCCACATCGGCGTGCGGGGCAACCTCGACGAAGGTGACCCGTACGGCCTGCCCGGCACGTACCTCAACTCGTTCTACGAGACCCGGCCACTGCCCTATGCCGAGGCCGGCTACGGCTACCCGGAGTCCGGCCAGACCATCCTCAACGTCACCAACGGCAAGATCATTCGCCTCCTTGTGAACGACGAGCCACTCGACCTGCGCTACGGGACGATCGTCGAGCACGAGCGGGTGCTCGACATGCGCCACGGCGTGCTCGAACGCAAGCTCGTCTGGCGGTCACCATCCGGTACCCAGGTACGCGTGCGCTCCACCCGCCTGGTGTCGCTGCGCCGTCGCTCGATCGTGGCGATCCGGTACCACGTCGAGGCGGTCGACGAGCCGTTGCATGTCGTCCTGCAGTCCGAACTGGTCGCCAACGAGCAGATCCCCGCGCAGTCGAAGGACCCGCGCGTCGCCGCGGCCGTCGGCCACGCCCTCGAACCGATCGAGCACGGCCGCGTCGGCACCCGCGCGATGCTCATCCACCGCACCAAGAAGAGCGGGCTCGGCATGGCGGCGATGATGGAGCACGTCATCGACTCACCGTGCGAGGGCGAGACCGAACTCGACGTTTACGAGGACTGGGCTCGCCTCACGTTCTCCGCCCACGTGGCACTCGATCAGCACGTGGATGTCACCAAGTTCGTCGCCTACGGGTGGTCGAGCCAGCGATCGTTTCCGGCTCTTCGCGACCAGGTCTCGGCGGCTGTCGTCAGTGCCCGCCAGGTCGGCTGGGACGACCTCCGCCAGGAGCAGGAGAACGAATTCGAGCACTTCTGGGCCGGTGCCGACGTCGAGATCGACGGCGACGCGCGGATGCAGCAGGCGGTCCGCTTCGGTATCTTTCATTGCTTCCAGGCCGGCGCGCGCGCGGAGCAGCGGGCGATCCCGGCCAAGGGACTGACCGGCCCCGGGTACGACGGGCACGCGTTCTGGGACACCGAGATGTTCGTACTCCCTCTGCTGACCGCTACCGATCCCGCGGCCGCCGCCGACGCGTTGCGGTGGCGGGGCTCGACGCTCGATTTAGCGCATGAGCGCGCAAAGACGTTGCATCTCGGTGGTGCCACCTTCCCGTGGCGAACGATCCGTGGCCAGGAGTGCTCGGCGTACTGGCCGGCCGGGACGGCGGCCGTACACGTAAACGCCGACATCGCCGCCGCCGCCGAACGGTACGTGAGGTGGACGGCGGACGAGGACTTCGAGCGCGACGACGCGCTGCCCATACTGGTCGAGACGGCCCGGCTGTGGTGCAGCCTGGGCTACGACGGCGAGGACGGCCGATTTCACATCGACGGCGTGACTGGGCCCGACGAGTACAGCGCGTTGGCGAACGACAACACCTACACCAACCTCATGGCGGCCCGGAATCTCGCGGCAGCGGCGGACGTGGTCAAGCGCTGGCCGGACCAGGCGGCGGCCATGTCGGTCGGCGCCGACGAGGCCGCATCGTGGGTGGACGCGGCCAAGCGCGTATCCATGCCGTACAGCGATGAGCACCACGTGTACGAGCAGTCCCGCGGCTTCACCGCGCTCGAGGTGTGGGACTTCGAACGCTCAGCCGGCTACGACGAGTACCCGCTGCTGCTGCACGCCCCGTACTTCAACCTGTACCGCAAGCAGGTCGTCAAGCAGTCCGATCTCATGCTGGCGCTGCACTGGTGCGGCAATCAGTTCACCGCCGAGGAGAAGGCGCGGGCCTTCGCCTACTACGAGCCGCTGACCGTGCGCGACTCGTCCCTCTCCGCGTGCACGCAGAGCATCATCGCCGCCGAGGTGGGCCATCTCGAACTGGCCGGTCGCTATCTGGCCGAAGCCGCCCTGATGGACCTGCACGACTTGGCCAAGAACGGAGGCGACGGCCTGCACATCGCATCCCTCGCGGGCGGTTGGCTTGCCGTGGTCGCCGGCTTCGGCGGCATGCGGGATCACGACGAGCGCCTCGCTTTCCGCCCTCAGCTACCGCCGGGATGGACCCGGCTGAAGTTCAGCATCCGAATTCTCGGCCAGCGCCTGCACGTCACGATCACCGAAAAGCAGGTCGCCTACCAAGTCGAAGGTGACGCACCCGTGCCGATCACCCACTTGAGCGCGGACGATCGCGACGACATCGAGCTGGCCCCGGGCAAGAAGGTGAAGCGGTCGTGGCGGCCGGTGCGGCCGAGCACTCCCGAACCGTCGCAGCCGCTCGGTCGAGAGCCGTACCGCGAGCCGGAACGCTGAGCGTGTCGGCGCGTGCGCGTCCCGGCGGCGTCAGCGCCCCTGCAATGCCGGGAGCAGCTCCTTCTCGGCCCACTCGAGGAACTCCGGTTGGGTGCTGCCACCGATCTGCACGACCGCGACGTCGGTGAAACCCGCGTCGACGAACTCGGTCACCGCGGCGACGTGTGCGTCGAGGTCTGGTCCGCACGGGATCGAGTCGGCGACGTCGTCCCTGGTGACGAATGACGTTGCGGCCGCGAATCCTGCCGTCCCGGGCAACTCCGCGTTGACCTTCCAGCCGCCGGCGAACCAGCGGAACTGGTCGTGCGCACGCTCGATCGCGGCGTCGCGGGACGGATCCCAGCTGATCGGCACCTGACCGATGCGTGAACGTCCTGCGCAGCCGGCGCTCTCGAACTGCGTGATCAACCCGGCGTCCGGCTCGACGGCGATGAGGGCGTCCGCGTGCTCGACAGCGATCTTGATCGATTGTGCCCCCGACACCGCAACGCCGATCCGCGGCGGCGAAGCGGGGACGTCCCAGAGCTTGGCCGAATCGACACGGAAGTGCTTGCCGACATAGTTCACATACTCGCCACCGAAGAGTTGACCGATGATCTCGAGAGCCTCGACGAACATCTCGTGCCGGACATTCGCCGATGGCCAACCCTGGCCGACGATGTGCTCGTTGAGGTTCTCACCCGCGCCGAGGCCGAGGGTGAATCGCCCGTCGCTGAGCAGCGCCACGGTCGCGGCTTGCTGCGCGACGACGGTGGGGTGATAGCGGATCGTCGGGCAGGTCACGTAGGTCATCAGGTCGACGCGCTCGGTCGCGTGCGCGATGGCGCCAAGGGTGGCCCAGGCGTTGGGGGCGTGGCCCTGGCTGTCGAGCCAGGGCGAGTAGTGATCGCTGATCACCTCGAAGTCGAAGCCGGCCCGCTCGGCACGCGCAGCGTCGCGGACGAGCTCGCGCGGGCGCACGTCATCTGCAGGGACGCGCGATCATCGTCCGACGGCCTTCTCGAGTTCCGCTTTGCTCATCGAGGACCGTCCCTGGACGTTCTTACGCTTGGCCTCCTCGTAGAGTTGATCCTTGGTGCGCCCGGCCGCACCGGAATGCGAGCGCAGCCCGCCCCGACGCGACGACGAGATGTCGTGCGTCGACGTCCGGCTCGCCTGCTTCGACTCCCCGGCGCGCGCCCGGTTCTTGTTCACGGTCCGGGCCGCGATCTGCTTCGCGGTCTTCTCCGGACGCCCGCGATCCTCGAGGCTGTCCTTGATGTCCTCGTACTGCCTCTCCCGTTTCTTGCTCCACGCCTTCGGCACGGCCGTACTCCTCTCAGCGCGACTTGCTCTCTGGAATGGCATACCCGCCGGGCCCCTTCGGTTACGAGGCGCCCCGTGCTGGGCAGGCATCACGGAAGGGGATACCACCGCGCTTTCTTACGAGCCGACCAGGAGTGACTTCTCGATGACCAGCTCGACGCAACCGCACGCTCGACCTACGCCACGGCCACCCGCTGCGGCGGGGCCCGCCACGGCCGTCGGCTCTCCCGCCGAGGGCGACGCGTCGTTCGGTCAGCTCGCATCCCAGCTCAGCGAGCAGGTATCCCGCCTCGTCCACGACGAACTCGCCCTGGCGCAGGTCGAGACGAAAGCCAAGGCCAAGAAGCTCGGCGTGGGCGTCGGCATGTTCGGGGCCAGCGCAGTCTTGGGCTATTTCGCGCTCGCCGTCCTCATCGCTGCCGCCGTCCTCGGCCTGGCCACCGCCATTCATGCGTGGCTCGCGGCGGTGATCGTGGGCGTCGTACTGCTCGCCGTCGCCGGCGTCATCGCGCTCCTCGGCAAGAGGAACGTGTCGAAGGGCAGCCCACCAGTGCCCCGAGACGCGATCGACAGCGTGCACGCCGACGTCGAGGCTGTGCGAGGGGCGGTGCAACGGTGAGCAACGCTTGCGGAGCGACCAGGGGTGCAGCGATCGCGCAGCACCACACCGAGCGAAGCGAGGTTATTCGATGAGCGAGCCCGGCGACGTGACGCAGCCGGATGCCGAAGACACGGACGCGCTGAAGGCAGACATCGAGGCGACCAGAGCCAGACTGGCCGAGACCGCGGACGCGCTCGCCGCCAGGCTGGACGTCAAGGCTCAGGCCAACAAGAAGGTCCACGACGTGGGCGACAAAGCGCAAGAGACCTACGAGTCCGCCAAGTCCGCCGCGCCCGAGCCGGTGCAGAAGGCGATCGGGAAAGCTGAGCAGGCCACCCAACCGGTTGTCGCCAAGGCGGCTGAGGACAAGAAGCGCACCGCGCTCATCGCTGGCGGGGTCGTCGTGGCACTGCTGATGATCAAGCGCGTCCGCAACCGCCGTCGGCGCTGATCGGGCGCCGCACCACGAGCTTGGACGTTCTGGGAAGGGCGCGGATCCCTGGCGAGTTCGGGCCGCGTGTGCCGATGCCATAAGTTGATCGAATGGCCCGAACCACGCGACGTCCGCGCTCCTCGTCAAGCGATCCCTTCGAGGCCGCGCGGCTGATCCTGCGTGCTGCCATTGGCGCCACGTTCGTCGCGCACGGGATGAAGCACGCGACGTCGCTCGACGGTACGGCGGGCTGGTTCGAATCGATCGGTTTCGCGCAGCCCCGTCTGCAGGCGCAGCTGAGTTCCGCGGTCGAGGTCGGCAGTGGCGCGGCGCTTCTGGCCGGTGCCGCAACACCGCTATCGGCGGCGGCAGTCGTCGGCACCATGTCGGTCGCGATCCGCACCGTGCATCTGACCAACGGCTTCTTCATCACTGCGGAAGGCTGGGAGTACGCCGGTTTTCTCAGCGCAGCGTCGGTGGCGCTCGCCGCTCTTGGCAGCGGCCGGTACAGCGTCGACCGGGTGCTGGGTGTCGATCGGCTGGGAACGCCCACCAAGCGCGCGGCCCTCACCGCCGGCGTCGGCCTGGCCGGGGCGGCGATCCAGCTGAAGACCTTCTGGCGCAAACCCAGCCGTTAGCCGCATCAACCAGGTCCGAAGACGCGGGGCCGCGCTGCGGGGCGACACGCCGACGATTCGCACGCTGCCTCGCCATACCGAACCGGTCGCCCGCGTCAACCAGCGGCGGGGCGCCCGCGTAACGACGTCAGCAGCCCCGCACCCGAGACAAGCGCCCAAACCCCTTCGAGCAGCAGGAAGCCCCACTGCTGTCCGTAAGCGGCGTCGATCGCGAGAATGCTCGAGCCGATCAGGTTGGCGAGGACGTAGACCCGCGACGTCGTCGTCCAGGTCCGGCGTTGGACGAGGACGAACGGAGCGAGAATGAACAGCGATCCGATGATCTGGACAATTTGCTCGACGGTGGCGGACATGGCGGCTCCCGGTCCACGTCGTCTTGGCAGGCCGGGTACGGCGGGTCTCGTCCGGGACGGTGCTGCGGCACCGTCACTGCTCAGGTTCGCACGCCAAGCGTTACCGGACGGCGCGTGGTGAGCAACCTGACCAGAACGCGACGGCGAATCACCGACCGGGGCCGACGGCCGCTGCGGGCGGGTCGACGAGCGCAAAGTGCGGATTCTCGATGATGCCGAGCACCGACCCGCCGGGTTCGCGGACGGTGGCGACCCGGATACCGTCGCCGACCTCGGTGACTTCATCGCCGGGCGTCGCTCCCGCGGCCAGCAGCGTTGCGCGCGCGGCGGCTACCTCAGCCACGCCCCAGTACGTGACCGGGCCGTTGGTGCGGTCGCCGTTCGGGTCGAGCCCCAGCTCGTAGCCGCCGACGTTGTAGCCGACGTAGAAGGGCTGGTCGAAGTAGGGCTCGAGGCCGAGCAGGGCCGTGAACCAGGCTTTGCTGGCCTCGAGATCGGGCGCGGGATAGATGATGGTGCGCAGGCCGAGAAACACGGCAACTCCTTTGTTGGACGGTCCGGGCGACCGCGGCTGGTGCCAGCCTGCACCCGAGGTCTGACAGCTGCAGGACGTGCCGAACGATCTTGTGACGGCAGCCGCGTGCCGACGCGGGAGCGCACACATGATCCGCCTCCGATGGCGGCTCAGCGAACTCGCTCACCTCGCCAGATAGCGTGACTGCATGAGCCTCGAGCCGTCGATCGCAGCGACCCCGAAGCCGCCGTACACCGCTGTGATCTTTACGTCGATCCGCACCGAGCGGGGCGACGCGGAGTACGCGCGGACCGCCGAACGCATGGAGCAGCTGGCGGCGCAGCAGCCGGGCTACCTGGGCATCGAGGCCGCGCGCGCGGCACTCGGCATCACCGTCAGCTACTGGCGCACGCCGGACGACGCGCAGGCGTGGAAGCGCGTCGCGGAGCACGAGGTGGCGCAACGACGAGGACGCGACGAGTGGTACGCGCGCTACCGCGTCCGGGTCGCCACCGTCGAGCGCGAGTATCCGGCCCGATGACCACCGAGGACGCACGAGCGCGTCGTTTTGCCCTGCACTTCACCGCGCGTGGGGTAATCGCGCTTGCCGCCACAGTGGTGTTCGGCGCCGTCCTCGCGCTGGTCCGCGTGCGGTGGTCACCGCTTCGCACCGTCGACCTCACGTTGGACGCCCGGCTGAATCACTACTTCTCCCAGCATGCGGCCGCGACCGATGCCGCGAAGGTGGTGACCGAGGTCGGGCAACCCGTCTGCTTCGAGGTGCTCGCGGTCGCGGGCGCCGTCACGCTGTGGTATGCCCGGCGCCATCGACTCGCGATCTTTACCGTCGTCACCGTCCTCGGCGCGGGCCTGCTGGGCACGATCGTGAAGCTGCTGGTCCACCGAGCGCGGCCCACGGTCGACATTGTGCTGAGTGCCGCGAACGGTTCGTCGTTCCCGAGCGGGCACGCGCTGACGTCTGCTGCCGGAATGGGCGTGCTGATCGTGGCGGCGCGGGCACTTGGTTGGACGCACCGGCATCTGATCGTGCTTGTCGCCGTCCTCGTCGCCGTCCTCGTCGCCGTCCTTGTCGCGTTCAGCCGCCTCGCCCTCGGCGTCCACTACGTCAGCGACATCGTCGGCGCGTGGTTACTCGCCCTGGCCTGGCTGCTGGTCATGACCACGGCGTTCCGCCTCACGGTCGACGAGGAGGGGACGAGGCCTGCGCCGCCTCGATAACTCGGGTGACGAGATCCGGGTCGGCCTCCATGAAGACCAGTTTGTTGACCTCCTCGAACATCTGCCGCACCTTTTTGAGGTCGATCGGATGCTCGCGAGTCTGCATGCCGACGAGCAGATTGAGGGCGAGACGGGTGAGGGTGCGCGCTCGCCCGCGATCGATGCCGAGCGCGGCGACCGCGTCCACCACGTGCCGCTCGCGTCGCCGATCGACGCGCGCGACGACCTCCGCCACCTCCGGGCTGCTGCGCCCCCAGGCCCGGATCGCGGCCTCGGGTGCGTGCGGCAGGCCGACGGCGATGTCGGTGAGCGTCAGGACGCGCAGGGTCGGGTCCGGCTGAGCCTTCGACAGTGCGATCAATCGTTCGCTGTGTTCGGACTCCCAGAACTCCAGCAGGCTCGCCTCGAAGTTCGGCATGCTGCCGAAGTGGTGGTAGAACGAGCCCTTGGTGATGGCGAGACGCTCGCAGAGCACGGCTATGGTGAGGGCTTCGCTGCCGAAGTCGCCCAGCACGGCCAACGCCTCGCGGTAGTAGTCCTCCGCGGTCAGACGTTCCACTGGCCCTCCAGCCGTAGCAGCTCGGCGGGGCGACGAGATCGCCGAGCCACTATGACCATACCCTAAGGTATGTTCACCCGGTCAGCGCCCCACCGCGTATCCCTGCGCGCCGCGCGGGTTGGCGGCAGCGCGCAAAAAGCCGCCCGGCGACCGGCTCACCGCACTCAACCGGCCGAGCGACCACCCGTCCACTACGGACACGACGTGCGCACGCCGGCGCAATTCGTCGGCCACGCCCATCCGGTCCTCGACCACCACGCCACGACATGTCGACTCACGGGGGAAGAACGACGACGGGAAGTGCGTGCTGTGCCAGGTCGCCGCGTCGATCGCCTCCTGCAGGTTCATCCCGAACAAGGTGTGGAACAAGAGGAACTGGAGCTGCCACTGGTCCTGTTGGTCGCCGCCCGGCGTCCCGAACGCAAGGTAGGGGACGCCGTCACGCAGGGCCATCGACGGCGACAACGTCGTACGCGGACGCTTGCCCGGCGCGATCGAGTTCGGCAACCCCGGCTCGGTGGTGAACATCTGCGCCCGGGTGCCCAGGCCGAAGCCAAGCGACGGGATCACCGGCGAACTCTGCAGCCACCCACCACTTGGCGTCGCCGAGACCATATTTCCGAAACGGTCGACGACGTCGATGTGGCACGTGTCGCCGCGGGTGACCCCGCGCGAGTCGACGGCTGGTTCGATGCGCATCGCGTCGGTCATCGCCGGCTCGCCGATCCCCGCCGCATCACCGTTACCCGCTTTTTCGCCTCCAACCGCGGCATACGACGGAAGCCGGGGCACGCGCCCGTCGGGTGACCCGGGGCGCAGTCTGCCGTCGGCCGAGTCGCCGACGAGGCGGCGGCGCTCGTCGTTGTACGCGGGCGACAGGAGCGCTGCCATCGGCACGTCCGGGACGTCGCCGTAGAACGCCTCGCGGTCGGCGAAGGCCAGCTTCGCGCATTCCAGCACGGTGTGGACGAATTGCGGGTCGGCCTGACCGGTGTCGGCGAGGTCGAAGCCGGCGAGCAGCGCCAGCTGCTGCAACAGCACCGGCCCCTGCCCCCACGGTCCAGTCTTGGCCACCCGATATTCGCCGACATCGAGCGTGACCGGCTGCTCCAGTGGCGTGCGCCACGCTGCGAGATCGCCTGCCGACAGCAGGCCGCGGTGCGCGGTGCCGGACGTGTCCATGACCGGCTCGGCGACAAAGGCGGCGATCGACTCGGCGATCGAGCCGCGGTAGAAGTCGTCGCGCGCCGCGGCCACCCCGGCTTCGCGCGAGTGGCCGGCGGCGAGCATCGCCAGTCGTTCGTAAGTGTCGGCGAGCACCGGGTTCGACAGCCGGCTACCGGGCGCCGGCACGACGCCGCCGGGCAGGTAAACCATCGCGGATGTCGGCCAATGCTCGGCGAACAACGGTTGCACCGTCGCGATCGTGCGCGCGATCGCCGGCAGCACCGGGTAGCCGTGTCGCGCGTACCCGATCGCCGGGGCCAGGACGTCGGGCAACGACATCGTGCCGAAGCGTTCGAGCAACGTCAGCCACGCGTCGAACGCTCCTGGCACGCAGGCGGCCAGGTGCCCGGTGCCGGGGACGAGCTCGAGGCCGAGCGACGCGAACTCCTCGGGCGTCGCGGCGGCCGGTGCCGGACCCTGCCCGGCCACCACGACGACGTCCGGCGAGCCCGCGGCGCTCACGAGCATGGGCACCTCGCCACCCGGGCCGTTCAGGTGCGGTTCGACGACCTGCAGCGTGAACCCGGCCGCGACCGCGGCGTCGAAGGCGTTGCCACCGCGCTCGAGCATCGCCATGCCCACCGCCGACGCGAGCCAGTGCGTCGAGGCAACCATGCCGAAATCGCCGACGAGTTCCGGACGGGTCGTCATCATCCGTCCATCCTGCCCGCTGGACCGTCAGGGCTGAGTTGCGGCTCGGATCGCACTTGCGGAGATACGTCCGGATCATGGTGAGATAGAGGGATGACCGAGACCGGCCAGCTTCCGCCGCCGCAACGCTCCCAGGACGGCCGCATCGTCGTCGACGGGCTCACCAAGGTCTTCGGCCACGACGTGCGCGCCGTCGACCAGCTCAGCTTCAGCGTTGAGCCCGGGTCGATCACCGGCTTCCTCGGTCCGAACGGCGCAGGTAAGACCACGACGCTGCGCATGGTGCTAGGCCTGGTGCGACCGACCGCCGGGGGCGCCACGATCGGCGGGCGCGTCTACCGCCACCTCGGCAATCCGTCCCAGGCGGTCGGGGCTGCCCTCGAGTCATCGAGCTTCCACCCGGCCCGCACGGCCCGCAACCATCTACGAATCATGTGCGCTGTCGCCGGGCTGCCCGACCAGCGCGCCGACGAGGTGCTGGCGCTCGTAGGTCTCGCCGAGGCCGCGCGGCGCAAGGTCCGCGGCTACTCGATGGGCATGCGGCAACGTCTCGGCCTCGCTCAAGCACTGCTCGGCGACCCGGCCGTCTTGATCCTCGACGAGCCGGCGAACGGTCTCGATCCCGAGGGCATCCGCTGGTTACGCGGCATGTTGCGCGCGCTTGCCGACCAGGGCCGCACCGTGCTCGTCTCCAGTCACCAGCTCAACGAGGTGCAGGAGATCGCCGACCGGGTCGTGATCCTGAACCGCGGCCGCCTCGTCCGGCAGGGCGCGCTCGACGAACTCACCGCGGGGACCGACCGGGTCGTCGTGCAGACCCCGAACGTGGACGGGCTGCATCAGGCGCTGGCCGGGCAGCCGGTCGAGGTCCGCCAGACCGGTCCAGACGCTCTCGAGATCCGGGGCATCCCCGCTGCGCACGTGGGGCATCTCGCGTTCACCGGCGGCGTCGAACTGCACGGGCTGCGCGAGGAACGCTCCGACCTCGAGGATCTCTTCTTCGAACTCACCGCGACCGCGAACGAACCAGCACGCAACCAACCCGCCCAGAACCAACCCGCCCAGAACCAATTCGCCGGGAGCCGACCCGCTCCGCAGCAGGCCGCCGATCCGTTCCGCACGCCGCCGGGCGGCCCACCCCCCGGCGCACCGACCGCAGGAGGCTGGCAGTGACCCGCCTCGTCCGCGCCGAGTTCCTCAAACTGCGGACGACCCAGGTGTGGTTCTGGCTGCTCGTCGGCACCATCGCGATCAGCGCGCTGCTGATCGTCGCCCAGATCGCGCCGTCCACCGGCGTGCGCAAGGCCTCCGACGTGCCCGAGATGTTCACCTCGTCGTCCACGGCCTACATCGTCGTGTTCGTCCTCGGCGTCCTCGGCATCACCACCGAGTTCCGCTACCAGACGATCACACCCACCGTCCTGCAGACGCCGTCGCGGTGGGCGATCGTAACGGCGAAGATGATCACCTACGCGATCCTCGGTGCGGTCTACGCGATCGTCGCCGTGCTGGCCCAGCTCGCGGTAGCGCTGCCGTGGCTGTCGGCGAAGCACATCAAGGTCGACTTCGGGAGCGGGGCGGTGCAGCACGCCATGATCGGCGTCTTCGGCACGGTGGCGTTGTTCGGCATCGTCGGCCTCGGTGTGGGCGCGCTGATCAAGAACCAGATCGTGGCCGTCGTCGTCGGCATCATCTTCCTAGCCGTGCTCGAAAACCTGTTGCTGCTCATTCCCGGCGTGCGCTATGCATGGCCCTACACGCCGTCCGGTGCTTCCCGGTCGATCCTGCACGTATCTGGCAGCACCGAGATCACTGGCGGCGTGCACGTCCTGCCGGTCGGCGGCGGCATCGTCGTCCTGCTGCTGTGGGCGTTCGTCCCGGCGATCATCGGGGCGTCGTACTCGATGAACCGTGACATCACCTGACCCCCGTCTAGTGCCGCACACCGGCGGCCGCGTGCATGCCCTCTTCGGCCGTACCGCGTAGTGTCGAGCAGTGCATCCGTGCACAGGACCAGACCGAAATCCGTGCCCAGGACAAGACAGGCGAGGACGGCCGAAGACAGTGGCGACGACGGACCAGTCGACAGCAGGCGAGACCCCTTCCACCCGCGGCGACTTCGGCGCCAACGAGTGGCTCGTCGAGGACATGTACGAGCGATATCTCGCCGATCCCGAGAGTGTCGACGCCGCGTGGCACGACTTCTTCGACGACTACCGCCCGAGCAATGGCGCGTCGCCCAACGGCGCCCGGAAGCCGTCGAAGCCCGACGCCACGCACGACGGTTCCGCGTCGACCACATCGTCCGATGCGCAGCCGATCGCCGCGTCCGGCGAGACCAAGGCCGAGGCCCGCGTCGACACCAGGCCAGCGCCCGGCGACGATGACCCGGCGCCCGCCGCCGTAGAGCCGAAGATCGCGTCGTCCGGGCAGACCCGCACCACTCCGGCCGCCAACCCACGCGAGGGCAAGGCGGCAGAGGCTCCGGTCGCCGAGAACGCGACGCCCGACGCTCCCACGACGAGCGCGCCGGCCAAGAAGCCCGAGAACGTCGGCAGCACGACTCTGCGCGGGGCCGCGGCCCGCACCGTCGCCAACATGGAGCAGTCGCTGCACGTCCCGACCGCGACCAGCGTGCGGGCCGTCCCGGCCAAGTTGCTGTTCGACAACCGCGTGGTGATCAACAACCATTTGCGCCGCGCACGGGGCGGCAAGGTCAGCTTCACGCACCTGATCGGCTACGCCGTCGTCAAGGCCCTCGGCGTCCATCCGGAGATGAACAACGCCTTCGGCGAGGTCGACGGCAAGCCGGCGAGGATCACGCCCGAGCACGTGAACCTCGGTATCGCGATCGACATCGTCGGCAAGAACGATTCGCGGTCCCTGGTCGTCGCCTCGGTCAAGGCGGCCGAGACGCTCGACTTCGCGACATTCTGGAACACCTACGAGGACATCATCCGGCGGGCCCGCAACGGCAAGCTCACCACCGACGACTTCGCCGGCACGACACTCAGCCTGACCAACCCGGGCACGATCGGCACCAACCACTCCGTCCCCAGGCTGATGCAGGGTCAGGGCACGATCGTCGGCGTCGGCTCGATGGAGTACCCCGCCGAGTTCAGCGGCATGAACCCCGACGAACTCGTCGGCCGCGCCATCAGCAAGATCATGACCTTGACGTCGACGTACGACCACCGCGTCATCCAGGGCGCGCAATCGGGCGAGTTTCTGCGTGAGATCCATCGGTTGCTGCTGTCCGACGACTTCTACGACGAGATCTTCGCTGCGCTGAAGATCCCCTACGAGCCGGTGCGCTGGCTGATCGACCGTGACTTCACCCACGAAGGCCAGATCGGCAAGGACGCCCGCGTCATCGAGCTGATCAACGCCTACCGCACCAACGGCCATCTGATGGCCGACACCGACCCGCTCGAGTACACCGTGCGCAGCCACCCCGACCTCGACATCGCCCGGCACGGGCTGACCCTCTGGGACCTCGACCGAGAGTTTCCCGTCGACGGGTTTGCCGGCGAGAAACTGATGAAGCTGCGCGACATCCTAGGGGTGCTGCGCGACGCGTACTGCCGCCGCGTCGGCGTCGAGTACATGCACATCACCGATCCCGAGCAGCGCGCCTGGCTGCAGCAGCGCATTGAGATCAGCCATGCGCAACCCTCGCGGGACGAGCAGTTGCACATCCTCGGCCGGCTCAACGTTGCCGAGGCGTTCGAGACCTTCCTGCAGACGAAGTACGTCGGGCAAAAACGGTTCAGTCTCGAGGGCGCCGAGACGGTCATCGCGCTGCTCGACCGCGTGCTGGCCGAGGCCGCCGACCAGAGCCTTGACGAGGTCGTCGTCGGCATGCCGCACCGCGGCCGGCTCAACGTGCTCGCCAACATCGTCGGCAAGCCGTACGCCAAGATCTTCAACGAATTCGAGGGCAACATCGACCCGGGGACGGCCCAGGGTTCCGGCGACGTCAAGTACCACCTGGGCGCCGAGGGCACGTTCACCTCGCCCGACGGCAACGAGATCGCGGTGTCGTTGACGGCCAACCCGTCCCACCTCGAGGCTGTCGACCCGGTGCTGGAAGGCATCGTGCGCGCCAAGCAGGACAAGCTCGACAAGGGCAAGGACGGCTTCACCGTGCTGCCCGTCCTGATGCACGGCGACGCCGCGTTCGCCGGCCAGGGCGTCGTGGCCGAGACTCTCAACGTCTCGCAGCTGCGTGGCTACCGCACCGGCGGCACCGTGCACGTCATCGTCAACAACCAGGTGGGTTTCACGACCTCGCCGTCGTCCTCGCGCTCTTCGCTGTACTGCACCGATATCGCGCGGATGATCTCGGCGCCGATCTTCCACGTCAACGGCGACGACCCCGAGGCGTGCGTCCGGGTTGCGGAACTTGCGGTCAAGTACCGCCGCGAGTTCCGCAAGGACGTCGTCATCGACATGGTCTGCTACCGGCGCCGTGGCCACAACGAGGCAGACAACCCGTCGTTCACGCAGCCGCTGATGTACGACATCATCGACAACAAGCGCAGCGTGCGGAAGCTCTACACCGAGGCCCTCGTCGGCCGAGGCGACATCACGCTCAGCGACGCCGAGGCCGCGCTCAAGGACTTCCAGTCGCAGCTGGAAAAGGTGTTCGTCGAGACGCGCGACGCCAGTGATAAGGCCGCGCCGGAACGCGAGATCGAGAACGAGACACCGTCGCAACAGGTGACGACCGCAATTGAGCTCGCCGTCATCAAGCGCATCAGCGAGGCCTACGCGAACCCGCCCACGGGCTTCACGATCCACCCCCGGCTCAAGCCGCAGATCGACCGCCGGGTGGCGATGGCCAGCAACGGGCATGTCGACTGGGCCACGGCCGAGCTGTTCGCGTTCGGCTCGCTGGTCATGGCGGGGCGGGCGGTGCGGCTGTCCGGCCAGGACTCGCGCCGCGGCACGTTCACGCAACGCCACGCGACGCTGATCGACCGCGAGACGGGTGCTGAGTACACGCCGCTAAAGCACCTGAGCGCCGACGACTCCTCCGCTGGCGCACCGTTCTTCGCCTACGACTCCTTGCTGTCCGAGTTCGCCGCGGTCGGCTTCGAGTACGGGTACTCGGTGGCCCGCGAGGACGCGCTCGTCTGCTGGGAGGCCCAGTTCGGTGACTTCGTCGACGGCGCGCAGACGATCATCGACGAGTTCGTCTCCTCCGGTGAGGCGAAGTGGGGCCAGCGCTCAGCGCTGACCCTGCTGCTGCCGCACGGCTACGAGGGCCAGGGCCCGGACCACTCGTCCGCGCGCCCGGAGCGGTTCCTGCAGATGGCCGGCGAGAACAACATGACCGTCGCAATGTGCTCGTCGCCGGCCAACTACTTCCACCTGCTGCGCCGCCAGGGTCTGTCGCCGGTACGGCGTCCGCTGATCGCGTTCACGCCGAAGTCCCTGCTGCGGCTCAAGGCCGCCGTGAGCGAGCTCGAGGACTTCACGACAGGCACGTTCCAGACCGTGCTGCCGGACCCGGACACCGACGCGTCGGCCGTCACGCGGGTGCTGCTGTGCTCCGGCAAAGTCTGCTACGACCTCGCGGCCGAGCGGGCCAAGTCGAAGCGCTCGGACGTCGCCATCCTGCGCGTCGAGCAGCTCTACCCGCTGCCGGCCGACGATATTCGCGCCGAGCTGGCCAAGTACCCGGACGCGCAGCTCGTCTGGGTCCAGGAGGAACCGGCCAACCAGGGTGCCTGGCCGTTCATGGCGCTCAACCTGCCCGAGCACCTCGACGGCCGCCCCCTGCTGCGCGCCTCGCGGCGTGCGTCGGCCTCGCCGGCCGTCGGTTCGGTGTCGGTTCACGAGGCGCAGCAGCGCGAGATCGTCCAATCCTCATTCGCCTAGTGCGCGAGCGCTCATCGCGTTGGGGGTCACCAGGTGGCAGCTGAGGCTTCAGCGAGTTCCGTCCGGTGGGGCATCGTCGGCGCGGGTGGAATCGCTGCCATCGTCGGCGATGACATCCAGGTCACGCCGGACAACACGGTGGTAGCCGTGGCCGCTCGGGACGCCGACCGGGCTGCGGCCTTCGCGCACGCCCATGGCATCGCCGGCTCGTACGGTTCGTACGCCGAACTCGTCGCCGATCCCGAGGTGGACGTCGTCTATATCGCGACCACGCACGCCCAGCACCACGAACAGGCGTTGCTGGCCCTGCGCGCGGGGAAGCCGATCGTGGTCGAGAAGGCGTTCACGCTCACCGCCGCGCAAGCTCGCGAGATCGTGGCCGAGGCCGGTGCGCGCCGGCTGTTCTGCATGGAGGCCATGTGGATGCGCGTCGACCCGCTGATCATGCGCATGCAACAGTTGCTGGCCGACGGCGTCATCGGCGACGTCGTGGGCGTGCGGGCTGATCTGTCCAAGTACTTCACCTACGACCCGAACGCGCGGCTGTTCGACCTCGCCGTCGGCGGCGGAGCGTTGCTCGACCTCGGCGTCTACCCGGTCACCTTTGCCCGGCTGGTGCTCGGGCATCCGGACACGCAGACGGTGACCGGCTCGCTCGCTCCGACCGGCGCGGACGCCACGGTTACCCTGCAATGGGGCTATGACGACGGCCGCCTTGCGCAGATCTACTGCAGCTCGGCCGGGTACAGCCCGTACGCGGGCCTGATCACCGGAACGGACGGCTGGCTGCGCGTCGAAGGCCGCGTCCATCACCCCTCGGCCCTCACCGTGCACGCCGCAGACGTCGACCGAGTGATCGACGCGGAACCCGGGCACGGCAACGGCTATCAGCACCAGGTGGCCGAGGTCGCCCGCTGCCTGCGCGCCGGGGAGTTGGAGAGCCCACTCGTACCGCTCGCCGACACCGTCGGCGTCCTGGAGATCCTCGACGACGCCCGTCGACAGCTCGGCGTCCGCTACCCCGCGGACCAGGAGGATTGAAGCGTGTACTTCACCGACCGCGGCATCGAGGAACTCGTCTCGCGCCGAGGCGAGGAGCAGGTCAGCGTCGAGTGGCTCGGCGACCGCCTGCAGATCTTCGTCGACCAGCATCCGGAATTCGAAACCGCCGTCGACCGGCTCGCCACCTGGCTGGCCCGCGAGGACGACGACTAATTCGCCGGCCGGGGGATGTCGCTGGAGCGCCCGGCGACAGCGGGAGCGCGCTGGTCACCGGCACGCGACGACAACAGTGAAGTGTCGGGGAGGCGGAACAGCGGTAGGAAGATCTGCGCGAGCGGCCCGATCACGAGCGCGAAGAGCACGGTGCCGATTCCGACGGTGCCGCCGAGGGTCCAGCCGACCGCGAGCACCGTGACCTCGATGCCGGTGCGCACGAGGCGGATCGAACGGCCGGTCCGCCGTGCGAGTCCTGTCATCAACCCGTCGCGCGGGCCAGGGCCCATGTTGGCGCCGATGTACATCCCGGTGGCGGTACCGCACAGGACGATGCCGCCCAGCATTTCGGCGATGCGGACACCGAGCGGAGCGGAGTGCGGCAACAGGTCCAGCGAGCCGTTCATGGACAGCCCGATCACGACGACATTGCTGATCGTGCCGAATCCCGGCCGTTGCCGCAGCGGGATCCACAGCAGCAGGACGGCCGCTCCGACGATGATCACGATCGTGCCGATGGCGATGCCGGTGTGCCTCGACACGCCCTGGTGCAGAACGTCCCACGGATCGAGGCCGAGGCCGGAGCGCACCTGCAGCGCTCCGGCCAGCCCGTACAGCAGCAGACCAATGTAGAGCTGGGTCAGCCTTCTCGGCAGCCGTCTGTGCGCCATGGCGCCAGCATGGCGAACCAGAAGACAAGGGTAACCAGCCAATCGGCGGCTACCGGCCTGGTCACGGACAGCATTGGCCTGGCACACTCGTCGCCATGGCTCAACTGACCCGGATCGGCGGACGCGCCCTCGCCGAACTCCTGCCCGACGTGCGGAGCATGCCCGGTCCCGTCTACAGCGCGCTCGCCCGGGCGATCACCGCCCTCGTGCTCGACGGCCGGGTCGCGACCGAGACCCGGCTCCCGTCCGAACGCGAACTCGCCAGCGCCCTGCGATTGAGCCGAGCCACCGTCACAGCGGCCTACGACACCCTTCGCGCAGACGGTTTCCTCGCCAGCCGTACCGGATCGGGCAGTTACGCCACCGTGCCGCCCGGATCAGCGCCCCGGCCCGCGCTGTCGCGCTGGACGACCCCGAATACCGAGGTCGCCGACCTGATCGAGCTGTCCTGCGCCACGCTGCCTGCTCCCCCGAACCTCGTCCAGGACGCCATCATTGCGGCGGCAGGCCAAATAGGCCCGTACCTGCTCGGCGACGGCTACGCCCCGGCCGGCCTGCCCGTCCTGCGGGAGGCGGTCGCGGCCCGGTTCACCGCGCGCGGGGTACCCACCCGCCCCGAGCAGGTGCTGGTCACCAACGGCGCCCTGCACGGCCTGGATCTGCTGCTGCGCCTCGTCCTCGGCCCCGGCGACCGGGTGATCACCGAACTGCCGACCTACCCCGGCGCCCTCGACGCCGTGCGGGCGAACGGCGGCCGGCTCGTCCCGGTCCCGATGGCCGCCACGGGCGGTTGGCAGGTAGGCCAATTGCAAGCGACGTTGCGCCAGACGTCGGCGCGACTGGCCTTTCTGACGCCGGACTTCCACAACCCCACCGGGTCGCTCGTGCCCGAGCCAGACCGCCGCGACGTCCTCAAGACCGCCCGGCAGACGGGAACGATGGTCGTCGTCGACGAGTCCTTCGTCGAGCTCGGTTTCTGCCCAGGTGAGCGTCCGATGGCCGCGCTCGACCCGTCCGTGGTGACGGTGGGGTCGCTGTCCAAGCCGATCTGGGGCGGCCTGCGCATCGGCTGGCTACGTGCCTCGACCGACCTCGTGCACCGCTTAGCGGCGCTGCGCACGTCGATCGATCTCGGTGGACCGGTCCTGGACCAGGTGGTGGCAGCCCGGCTGCTCGAAGACGTCGAGCAAATCGCCGCTACGCGCCGGGCCGAGCTGCTCCCGCAGCGCGACGCCCTCGTTGCCGCGCTCGCACGCGAACTGCCACAGTGGCGCGCGAATTTGCCGCAGGGCGGACTGTCGCTGTGGGCCGAGCTCGACGCACCGATGTCGACCCCACTCACGATGCTCGCCGCGCAGGCCGGCGTCGTCGTCGTGCCCGGCTCACGCTTCGGCGTCGACGGCACGCTCGAACGCTTCCTGCGGCTGCCGTACTCGTTGCCTATCCGCCAGCTCGAGGACGCCGTGCGCCGGCTCGCCCGGGTGTGGAGCCAGCTCGACGGGAGCCGGCTCGCGGCCCGTCAGCTCGTGGTCGCGTGAAGCGCTTCACGAGAAGGCGGCGCGACGGGCGATTCGCCTGCGCCCGGGGTGGGTACGCTGCCGACGATGCGGCAGTTCCGCGGTGAGGGGACGCAGGATGGCTCGGTTGCGCGATTCGGATGCCGGCATGTCCCGCTTTCCGATTCTCTTCGGCCTGGTCGTGGCCATCATGGCGTCGACGATCGTGTCGCTCGTGCTGATCCATCACGGCCCCAAGGCCGCCGACACCAACCGCATGGTCAGTGACAGGAGTCTCGCGCAGAGTTCGGCGCCGGCCCGGACAGCCGCGTCGACGAGTGCGACGCCGACCAGTTCGGCCACGCCCGCACCCGCCACCACGCCCGTACCGACCACGACCGTGCGCACCACGACCGCCCCGGTGGCAACGCCGAGCCCGCGAGCCACGACCGGCGCACCGACCACCGGCGGTCCCAGCGCGGCGCAATCCGTGACCTACGTCGTCAAGCCGGGCGATAACCTCACCGTCATCGCGCAGTGGTTCAAGCTGCACGGCTACGGCAACCTGTACGAGCAGAACAAGGCCGTGATCGGCGACAACCCGAACCTCATCTTCCCCGGCCAGAAGATCACGATCGCCGGCGGGAAGATGACGGTCGGCGGCTGACGCTCAGCCGACCGGCGTCCCGGACGGCTGCGTCGCCACCGCGGACACGCCGGCGACCACCATCAGCAGCACGTCCGAAACCTTCATACCGTCGCGACGCCGTCTAGCGCGGCCTGCTTGGCCACGGCCTGCGCGACTGCGGGGGCAACCCGGGAGTCGAACGGGGTGGGGACGATCGAGTCCGGCGTCAGGATCTGGGCGACAACCCCGGCGATCGCGGCCGCCGCAGCGAGTTTCATGTTCTCCGTGATCTCCCGTGCACCGGCGTCGAAGGCCCCGGCGAAGACACCGGGGAACGCGAGCACGTTGTTGATCTGATTCGGGTAGTCGCTGCGTCCGGTGGCCACGATCGCAGCATGGCGGCGGGCGACCTCCGGATCGACCTCCGGGTTCGGATTGGCGAGGGCGAAGATGATCGCGCCGGGCGCCATACGCCGGACGGTGTCTTCGGCGACCCGTCCCGCGCTGAGCCCGAGGAAGACGTCCGCACCGTCCAACGCGTCGCCCATCGATGCGCTGAACCCCGCACGGTTGGTGGTCGCCGCGATCTCGGACTTGATCGGCGACAGGCCCTCACGGCCGGTGTGGACGATGCCCTTCGAGTCCGCGACGGCGATGTCGCCGATGCCGGCCGCGAGCAGGATCTTGGTGCACGCGACTCCTGCCGCGCCCGCGCCGGAGACCACCACGCGCAGGTCGGCCAGACCCCGGCCGGTCACTGTGGCGGCGTTGCGCAGGGCGGCGAGCACGACGATCGCCGTGCCGTGCTGATCGTCGTGGAAGACAGGGATGTCGAGACGCTCCCGCAGCCGCGCTTCGACCTCGAAACAACGCGGGGCCGAGATGTCCTCCAGGTTGATGCCACCGAAGGACGGCGCGATGCGTTCGACGGTCTCGACGATCTCGTCGGTGTCGGTGGTGGATAGGACGATCGGCACGGCATTGAGTCCGGCGAACTCACGGAACAGGGCAGCCTTGCCCTCCATCACCGGCAGCGCGGCAGCGGGCCCGATGTTGCCGAGCCCGAGCACCGCCGTGCCATCGCTCACCACCGCGACGAGCCGCGAGCGCCACGTGTAATCGCGCGCCAACCGCTCGTCGTTCGCGATCGCGGTGCAGACCTCGGCGACACCGGGGGTGTAGGCGAGCGAGAGGGACTCCCGGTCGGTGAGGGGAAGCGTGCTGGCGAGGATCAGCTTGCCGCCCTCGTGCACGCGGAAGACCGCACTGTCCGGATCGAACAACGCTTGCGCTCCAGTCGAGGTGTGAGATGAATACCGGCCAGGTTACGGCGCAGCTCGGTGGCTTCCGGGGGTCGCCGGCATCCCGAGTCTGGCACGCATCACTACCCGGTTCACCGAATCGGGGCCGCCGGGGTGGCCCACCCCACGTCGGCGCACCGGCGGTCAGGACGTCCGGCGCCGGATCTGCTGCGGACGTCCGGGACGCACGCGCCACCGCACCCGAGCGACCACATCCGCGACCCCGTTCGTTTCGCTGTCGCCGCCGACAAACGGGTTGTCGGATGCGAGCCACCACCCGTCGCCGTGGGCACCGGCAACCCGTCGCACGACGCGCTTGACCACCAACCGTTCGGGTAGCGTCCGGAACCGGGCCAGGACGACATCGCCGGGGCGCACCCGGCCCGCGCGGACAGCGATCAGGACGTCGCCGTGCCGCAGCGTCGGGACCATCGACGGGCCGGACACGGTGACCGACAGCAATACCCGCAGGACGGGCGGAAAGTCGCGCTTCACGGGATATTCGGAGCCTCCGGACGGGCATCGCTTCAGGAGTAGGGTCGATTCGAGCCCAGTCCGGCCCCATGTTCCCGAACTCTCCAGGAGGTCCAAGGCTATGCGTCTTTTCCGCACTTCCGCTGTTGCCCACGCGCACTGCGATCTGCCGTGCGGTGTGTACGACCCGGCCCAGGCACGCATCGAGGCGGAGTCGGTGAAGGCGATCATGGAGAAGTACCAGGGCAACGACGACCCGGTGTTCCGCACCCGCGCACTGATCATCAAGGAGCAGCGCGCCGAGCTCGTCAAGCATCACCTCTGGGTGCTGTGGACCGACTACTTCAAGCCACCGCACTTCGAGAAGTACCCCGAGCTCCACGAGCTGTTCAACAAGGCCACGAAGCAGGCCGGCGCGGCCGGCGGTAAGGGCGAGGTCGACCCCGCTGCGGGCCAGGAACTGCTCGACCAAATCGCCCAGATCGACAAGATCTTCTGGGAGACCAAGAACGCCGCCTGAGTCCACGGACCAGGCGCATGACGACGTCGAAGGCCGGCTCCCACTCGGGGCCGGCCTTCAACGCGAGCAGACCTCTGGGCGACGACGCGCAGGTGTGGATCGTCCGGCACGGCGAGACCGAGTGGAGCCTGTCGGGCCAGCACACCGGCCGCACCGACCTCCCGTTGACCGCTGCCGGCGAGAAGCAGGCCGTCGCCCTGCAGGCGGTGCTCGCCGGCATGCAACCCGTACGCGTGTTGTCGAGTCCGCGCGCGCGGGCGCTCGAAACCGCCCGCCTTGCTGGTTTGCAGGTGGATGAAAGCCTCGAGGACCTCGCGGAATGGGACTATGGCGCGTACGAGGGCGTCACCACCGAAGACGTCCGCAAAGACGTCCCCGACTGGACGGTCTGGACCCACGGCTGCCCTGAGGGCGAGAGCCCGGCCGAGGTGCAGGCGCGAGCCGACCGGGTGCTGCACCGCGTGTGCGAGCAGCTCGATGAGGGCCCGATCGTGCTCGTCGGGCACGGCCATTTCAGCCGGGCGCTGGGGGCACGCTGGATCGGGCTGCCGGTCTCGGCCGGCGCGAACCTGCTGCTGGGTACGGCCGCGTCGTCGGTACTCGGCGCTCAGTACGGCACGCCGGCACTGCGCAACTGGAACATCCCGAACCCCGCAGCCTGATCTCCGACAGTCCAGACCTGATCGCCGATCGAACAGAACGAGGAAACCATGAGCACCCCGCAGCCGGACGAAGCAGAAGCCGACATCGTCGAGATCTACGCACCTGCCGACGTCGTCTACGTCTCGACCTTGCGGCTGACCGCCGCCAGCCTCGCCGCGCGCTGCGACCTCACGGTCGACGACATCGAAGACCTGCGGCTGGCCGTGGACGAGGCCTGCGCGCTGCTGCTCCCGCACGCGTCGGCGTCGTCCACTCTCGATGCCCGCTTCGAGGTCGGCGTCGGCTCGCTGCGCGTGCACGCCAGCGTCGCCACAACGAGCGCGTCCGAGGTCGACCGGGACGGATTCGCCTGGACGGTCCTTGGCGCATTGGCGTCCAGCGTAGACGTGCGCGCCGACGACGGCCGTCTCACCATCTCAGTCACCAAGAAGCGCGAGGTAGCGCCGAAGTGACCTCTGCGTCCAAGCCGCAGAAGCCCGGCCGCGACCACGGCGAGGCTTCGAAGCTGCTCGCCGAGCTGCACCAGCTCCCCGAGAACAGCAATCGCCGCAAGGGGCTGCGCGACCAACTCGTCGAGTTGCACATGCCCCTCGTCGTCTACTTGGCTCGCCGCTTCTCCGGACGCAACGAGCCGATGAACGACCTCGTCCAGGTGGGCGCCATCGGGCTGATCAAGGCGATCGACCGCTTCGACCCGGACCGCAAGCTGGAATTCTCGACCTACGCGACCCCGACGATCCTCGGGGAGATCAAGCGGCACTTCCGCGACACTGGCTGGCTGATCCACGTCCCGCGGCGCGCGCAGGAGTTGCAGACCACCCTCAATGCCGCCCGCGCCGACTTGAGCCAGGAACTCGGCCGCGCCCCGACCGTCACCGAGATCTCCCAGCGGATCGAGGTCGAAGAGGAGACCGTTCTCGAGGCCTTGGACGCCGCCCGCGCGTATTCCGGCGTCCCGCTCGACGTCCTGGCGGCGCCCGGCGAGAACGTGCCCGAGCACCCGATGCTCGGCGTCCTGGACGAGGGCTTCGAGCAGGTCGAGCAACGGGCCATGCTGCGCAAGGTGATCGCCAACCTGCCCGAGGGCGAGCGCGAGATCCTGCTGCTGCGCTTCATCGCCAACAAGACCCAGACCGAGATCGCCGCGATCGTCGGCGTGTCGCAGATGCAGGTCTCCCGGCTCGTAGCCCGCGGCCTGCGGCGGCTGCGCGAGAGCCTCGGCGCACCCGAGCCGCCGACCGAACCGCGGCGCCGCAAGGTCTGACCCGAGCCGACCTCACGTTGACTGGTGACCTACCAACTGCTCGCGAGTCAACGAGCGACGTCGCCAGTCAACCTCAGTCCCGGTCGATGTCGCGGTCGAGCGCGGCCCGCGCAGGCGGCGTGAACAGCAGGTACAGGACGGCGAGCGCCGCGATCAGGATCGGACCGCCGTAGGCGACCTTGCCGGCCTGGACGCCGAGGCTGTACGCGACCGGTATCGCCAGCAGTTGGATGACCACGATCGGCGTCCGCGCCGACGGATTCATCCGCAGCAGTCCGCGTGCGCCGGCGAGCAGCGCGGCCGCACCGGCGGCGGCGGCGAGGGCGTCCAGCAGCGCCCGGCCGACATCGGCCGGGTGGCCGAAGATCGTGCTGTAGACGAGGAACGCCGCGATCCCGACGAGGCCGAACGCCTCCGCGGCGAGGATCAGGCACGCGGTACGCAGCGGCGCCGGCGGTTGCACTGGCCGGCCCGACGTCGGGCCGGACTCATCAATCGAACCGGCAGCGCCGTCCTCGGGTTCGTCCACGCCCTCACTCCGTTCGGGCCGCCCAATGGCGCCATGCTCATACTTCGCACCGCTAGCGTTGCTCGCGCCAAGTGTATGGACCGCCGGATTCGCACCCGATCTCAGCACACACGTAGGGTTTGCGATCGTGCGTGTACTCGTCGTGACGAACCCTCGGGCGACCGGGATGAGCGTGCGTCAGCGTGACGTCCTCGCCCACGCCGTGGCCAGCGCGGCCCAACTCGAGGTTGCGGAAACCGAGAATCGCGGGCACGCGGCGGCGTTGGCGTGCCGCGCGATGCGCAACGGCACCGACGTCGTCGTCGCCCTCGGCGGGGACGGCACGGTCAACGAGGTCATCAACGGCCTGCTGACCGACGGCGTTCATGCCGGCGTCCCCGCTCTCGGCATCGTGCCGGCCGGTTCCACCAACGTGTTCGTTCGCGCACTCGGCTTGCCGAACGACCCGATCGAGGCGACCGGCTCCCTGCTCGAGGGCCTGCGGTCCGGCCGCCGACGTCCGGTCAGCATGGGGTTGGCCGACGAGCGCTACTTCTGTTCTGCTGCCGGGTTTGGCTTCGACGCGGCGATCGTGCACGGGGTCGAGCGCAAGCGGCGTCAGGGCAAGCGTTCGACGCACGCGCTCTACACCAGAGTCGGGCTCGTCGAATTCCTCAAGGCCGATCGTCGTCACCCGAAGCTGCACGTCGAGCTGCCGGACGGCACCCGTCACGACGCCGTGCACTTCGCGATCGTCGCGAACGCCGATCCGTGGACGTACGTCGGCAGCCGTCCTTTGCGCCCGACACCCGACGTCTCGCTCGATTCCGGGCTCGCGGTGTACGCGCGACGTCGCATGCGCGCCCCCGGCATGCTCTGGAGCATGGCGCGGATGTCGGGCAACCGCCCGCACGTCGGCGTCCTCGGCGCACACGTCGCCCATGACCTCGACCACATCACGCTCATTGCCGACGAACCGCTGCCGTTCCAGGTCGACGGCGATGCTGTGGACACGCGAGACAAAGTGACCTTCAGATCGGTGCCTGCCGCCATCGCCATGGTGGGAGTCCCGCCCGACTCAGTCTGATTCGCCAGCGTTCGCGGCATTTCCACATCCGAAGACCCCTCGACCCCAACGCTTCCGACGCGTACCGTCGCCGGGAGTTGACCTACCGCACAGCGATGCCATCGCAACGCTGACGGGCCGGCGGGGATCTACTTCCGCCACAAGCAAGCCGTTCGAACCGGTGATGTGCCTTGCAGTGCATCGCTTGTCCTTGAACGACATGCTCGCTCGTGAAAGGATTCACAAGCGTGATGCAGGCGGACGCTCCCCGTCCGCGCCCGCGCCGAGTGAGGAGAGACTTACCGATGGACTGGCGGCACCGCGCGATTTGCCGTGACGAGGATCCGGAACTGTTCTTCCCGATCGGGAACACTGGACCCGCGATCCTGCAGATCGAACAGGCGAAGACGGTCTGCCGACGCTGCCCGGTGATTCAGGAATGCCTGACCTGGGCGCTTGAATCCGGACAGGACGCCGGCGTGTGGGGCGGGTTGTCCGAGGACGAACGCCGGGCGCTCAAGCGCCGCAACGCCCGCGCCCGCGCCCGGCTGGCCTGACCGTCCATTCGTACGCTTCGGCGCCGACGAGTAGGGCTGCCGGCCGCCCGTAGCGCACCGGAAGGACTGACTCAGTCCTCATGGACGTGTCCCGGATAGCCGCTGACCTCCTCGGCGTGCCGGTAGCGGACGAACGTCGGCAGCGTCAGCGCGATCAGTCCGGCGCCCGCTACGGCGGCCAGCCCACCGGTCACGGCGCTGATACCCGGCGAGGATGCGCTGGCGACCAGTCCCGCGCGGAAGTTGCCTACCTGGGGAAACGCCGCACCGACCACGAACTCGGTCGAGCTGGTCCGGCCCCGCATCGAGTCGGGTGTGGCGAGTTGGACGATCGTCGTGCGGAACACGACCGAGAGCACGTCGGCGGCGCCGGCGACGGCGAGCAGCGCGAGCGACGTCGGCAGCCCTTGCACGGCACCGAAGCCGGCCAGTGCCGCACCCCAGATCGATCCGGTGACAAGCATCGCCCGGCCGGGATGCAGGACGTGCTTCACAGGGCCCGACAGCACTGAGCCGAGCAGGCCGCCGACCGCGAGCGCCGTGGTGAGTAGGCCAAGGGTGCGTGGTGAGCCACCGAAGCGCTCAGCGTTGATGGCGGGGAAGAGCGCGATCGGCATGGCCAGCACGGTGGCGCTCAGGTCGGCGAGCATGGCACCGCGCAGGGCCCGGTTGTCGACGATGAACCGCAGTCCGTCGATCACCGCGCCAAGATTGCGCTGGGCGCCGTTGCCCTCGGGTCGCATGGGCGGCAATCGGAACACTCCGTAGAGCGCGGCAAGGAACGTGACGGCGTCGATCAAGTAGCAGAGCCTGAGGCCGCCGCCCGCGGCGATCAGGCCGGCGAGCGCGGGCCCACTGATCATCGACACGTACATGGAGATCATGGTCAGCGCCGCGCCGGCAGGCATGAGCTCGCGCCGCAGCAGCCGGGGCATGAAGGTGCGACGGGCAGGCGCATTGATCGCGCCGACGCCGCCCTGCATCGCAGTGAGCGCGTAGAGCAGCCAGAGCGCATTTGTGCCGGCGAACGCCTGCGCGGCGAACCCGACCGACACCAGCGCCTGCACCGAACTGGCGACAAGCACCAGCCTGCGCCGGTCGACCGAGTCGATCAGCACGCCGCCGACCATTCCGATTGTGATCGCGGGGAGGGCGAACGAGAGGCCGACAGCACCGACGGCCGCCGACGAGTGAGAGATCCTGAAAACCTCCAGCGCCACGGCGAAGGTGGTCATCTGGCCGCCGATCGCCGACAGCGCCGACCCGAGCCAGAGCCGACGGTATTCGGGCGACTCACGCAGCGGGCGGATGTCGGCGAGCAACCCGCGCTTAGCCACGACTCGGCCCGTCGAGGTGATCGGCGACGCGCTCGCGAAACGAGCGGTGCGCCAGCGCCTCGGCCAGCTCGCGAGCGATGATATCCAGCGGCGCGCTCAACTCGGTGCTGAGCTCCCGCACGGCGGCCGCGGTCGCCGCCCACTCCGCATCGATCACTGGGCGCAGCCTCTGCGCCTTACGGGTCAGGTGCACCAGCCGCTGGCGCGCGTCCGACCCGGCGCGCAGTTCGACCAGGCCGCGCGCGGTCATGTCCGACACGGTCTGGCTGCCGGCCGAGTGCGTCGTGCTCATCCGCCGCGTTATGTGACGGATGGTGGACGGTCCGTCCGCGGCCACCACGCGGATGACGGCAGAGAACCGCGGGCGGTAGTCGGAGAGGCCGAGGTCGGTGAGCGTGTGGGCGACATCTGCTGCCATGGCGTCGAAGCTCGCGCGGAACTGTCCGATGAAAGCGCCGTCGAGAGCATCATCAGTCACGGATCGAATTGTATCAGGGCTATGATAGAGCTAACATACCTGCTGTAGCAACGCCAGCACCTGTCGGGACGCGGCTGGCAACAGTATGGCGGGTAGCAGGACGACCCCGACCCTTCAGGTGCTCACCAGCGCTTGGACGTCACGAAGTCGATCATCTGTTGCTCGGTCAACGGCAAGCGGTCGGCCGTCACGTTGCTCATGCCCTTCGGATCGACCTCCGTGCTGAGGTGTAGCAGGACGTCCGCGCCGTCTGGACGCACGACCTCGATCTGGTAGGTGAAGCCGTCGACCGCCTGGGAGTCACGCCACATACCGACCGCCAGCGACGACCCGTCGCCCAGGCGGTGCACCGAGCACTGCGTGTCGGCCTCGCATATCGCGCTGCTGCCGGGTGTCGTGGCGAAGACGTCGAGGTCATAGCCCCCGGAGCGTCCGCTCGCGGTCAGCGTGCCGCGGATCGCGGCACCGGATTGGCGACCTTGGGCCAGCGGCGACAGGTCGGGAACCGCCACGATCGTCGGGGACGGCGTCACCGGAAGCAGGGAGACGGACGCAGAGGGCTGCGGCGTTCCGGTCAGGCTCGGCCCTCCGCTCGTCGGCTCGTCCGGGATGACGGTGATGGTCGCGATGCCGGCCAGGATCGAACGGGCCCGGGCGGTGAGTTCGTCCGACGTCGAAGGCGGCTGGTATCGGCCGCCAGAATGCGCGGGCGGCGTGGCGGCGGCGCTCGTGGGCGCGACCGTCGTCGGTGTGGCGCTGGTCGGCGGAGCACTCGGCGACGATCCGCCGACCTGATTGGACGGCGTGCCCGAGCCGGACGACCAGATCGCGACGGCGCCGGCGGTGACCGCAACCGCGGCAACCGCCACGGCGGGGGCGCGCACGCGTGTCGTGCGGTGTCGGGGCGAAAGGGTCGGGATCGTGAATTGGGCGGACGCCAAAGCAGCATCGGCCCGCCGCTCCAACGTTTCGAAGGCGTCCTGCAGTGTCTTCAGGTCGTGCGGAGAGTTCAGCTCGTTCATCGTGGCTCCAAGGCGCAGGCGGGCCGACGGCCCGGGGACGAGGTCGTGTCGATGCGCAGCGCCTGTAGCGCTCGCGAGATCTGGCTGCGGATCGTGCTCTCCCGGCAGCCGAGTTCTTGGGCGATCTCGGCGTCGGAGAGCCCCGCGTAGTAGCGCAGCACGACGGCGGTGCGCTGCTTGTTCGGCAGCGTGGCGAGCAGCGTGATCATCGCGTCCCGCTCGGCATGTTCGTCGGCGCTGTCCGCAGCCGCATCGCGCGGCTGCGGATCGGCGGCCGGCGTCGTCCGCTGTAACCGGCGGCGCCACGACAGGTGCTCGTTGACGATCATCCGGCGCACGTAGGCGTGTGGTCGATCCATCGCGCCGATGCGGTCCCACCGTTCGTACGCACGGCCGAGCACGTCGCTGACCAGATCCTCCGCGAGCCACGTCTGACCGGTCAGGACGGTGGCGAACCGCAGGAGAGCCGGTCGCTGCGTGCGCATGTACTGGGCGAACTCCATTCGGCCTCCTCTCCGCACGTGACGTGATGACACCCCTTGAACGCGCGAGGAGCGTCGTCTGCTGCACGGCCTGGCCGAACTCTCGATCGTTCGGCGTCAGCTCCGCGAGCGCCGGTGGACCGGCATCGTCAGCACCGCATCCGTCCCGCTGTCCGCTGCGGCCGGCGTGTAGACGACCTCGCCGGCCAGTTCGGCCGACACGAGCGTGTTGACGATCTGCAGACCCAGCCGGTCGGACTTGGCGCCGCTGAAACCGTCCGGCAGACCGACGCCGTCATCGCGGATCGTCACAGTCAGGATGCCGCGCTGCCGCTGTGCCAGCACCGTCACCGAACCGTCGGCGTCATCGGGGAACGCGTGCTCGATGGCGTTCTGCACGAGCTCTGTGAGCACCAGCACGAGCGCCGTCGCCACCTCGGCGGGCACCTCGCCGAACGACCCGTCGCGCCGCACGTCCACCCGGGCCGCGGAGCCCATGACGTCGGACAGCATGACGAGCAGCCGGTCGACGATCTCGTCGAAATCCACCGTTTCGTCGATCGACACCGACAAGGTTTCGTGGACGAGGGCGATGGAGCTGACCCGGCGCATCGACTCCTCGAGCGCGGACCGGGCCTCGGGGGCCGCGACCCGGCGCGCCTGCAGCCGGAGCAGCGCGGCCACCGTCTGCAGGTTGTTCTTCACCCGGTGGTGGATCTCACGGATCGTCGCGTCCTTGCTCATGATCTGACGATCGCGGCGCCGCAGCTCGGTGACGTCCTGCATCAGCAGCAGGGCCCCGAGGGTTTCGCCGCGGGGACGCAGCGGCCAGGCACGGAACAGGATGATCGCGCCACCGCCCTCGACCTCGATGCTCGCCGGATGACCGCCGTCGATGGCGTCTGCCACCGCACCGGCCAGATCGGACGCATCGAACGGATCGTCGACCACCGTGCTCGTGAGCGCGTCGATGGGTTCGCTGAGAACCGGCCCGGTGACGCCCAGCCGGCTGAATGCCGAGAGCGCGTTGGGGCTCGCGTAGATGATCGTGCCGTCGGGTTCGAGGCGGACCAGTCCGTCGCCCACCCGGGGCCCTGCGCCCTCTTCGAGGCGAGAGTCCGACGCCGGGAACGTGCCGTCGGCGACCATGCCGGCGAGGTCGGCCGCGCTCTGGAGGTAGACGAGCTCCAGCTGGCTCGGGGTACGGACGCTGGCCAGGTTCGCGTCCCGCCCGATGACGGCGATGACCTCGCCGCCGTGCCGTACCGGGATCGCTTCCCGCCTGATCGGCAGGTCACCGTCCCAGTCCGGGTCGACCTCACGGAAGATGCGGGCCTCGGAGGAGGCGATGCGCAAAGGCGCCACCCGGTTGCCCTGCAGGACGACGCCGACCTGGTCGTGCTGGTAGGCCGTCGGCCCGGTGGTCGGGCGGCACTGCGCGACGCAGAGAAAGCCAGGCACGCTGCCCGCCTCGGCCGCCGGAACCGCGATCGGCACCCACAGCAGCAGGTCGGCGAACGCGAGGTCGGACAGCAGCTGCCACTCCCCCACCAGGCGCGCGATGTGGTCGACCTGCGTGTCATCGAGAGAGGTACGGGCGGCCAGAGTGTCGGTGAGCGCGGACATCACCGGTGAGCCTGCCACCACCACCGACGTGGGCGACAGGTCGGGTCCGAGTCCACCCGCGTGGTCGCAGGGGGTTGCGGACGGGATATTCGGCGCTAAGGTGCAAAGTCGATCAGATCCGTGACCGCGCCTTGCCGCCCGAGCGAGGAGACACCGATGCCCGACCCCGGTCCGTCCCGCCCCCCGAAGCTGTCCCGCGCCACGGCGACCGTCGTCGCGGTGCTGCTGCTCATCCCGTGTGCCGCGCTCGCGGTGGTGCCGCTCTACTCGCGCGAGAAGCCGGTGCTGTGGGGGTGGCCGTTCTTCTACTGGTACCAGGTGGCCTGGGTCCTGATCACCCCCATCCTGACGTACACGGCGTACGTGATCGTGCAACGCGCGCGGGGTAACCGATGAGCGACGCTTGCGGAGCGAGCAGGGTTAATGCGAACGCGAGGCCGCGCACCGAACGCAGCGAGGTCGCTCGATGAGCGCGCTGGCCGCCGGCAGCGGCGTCAACGGCGTCGAACTCGCCGTCGTGCTGTTCTTCTTCGTGGTGGTGACGTTCGGCGGGTTCATCGCGGTGCGGTGGCGGCGAGCCGCGTCGATGGACAGCTTGGAGGAATGGGGCCTGGGCGGGCGCGGCTTCGGCACCGTCGTCACCTGGTTCCTGCTCGGCGGCGACCTCTACACGGCGTACACGTTCGTCGCCGTGCCGGCCGCGATGTTCGCCACCGGCGCGGTCGCGGGCTTCTTCGCCGTCCCGTACACCATCGTCGCGTACCCGATCGTCTTCGTGTTCTTGCCGCGGCTGTGGAGCGTCGCCCAGCGACGCGGCTACGTGACACCGGCCGACTTCGTGCGCGGTCGCTACGACAGCCGCGGCCTGGCACTTGCGGTCGCGCTCACCGGCATCCTCGCGACGATGCCCTACATAGCGCTGCAGCTGGTCGGCATCCAGGCCGTGCTCGACACCATGGGCCTGGGCGGATCGGGCAGCACTATCGAGAAGGACCTGCCGCTGATCATCGCGTTCGCCGTGCTCGCCGCCTACACCTACGCGTCCGGGCTCCGTGCGCCGGCACTCATCGCGTTCGTCAAAGACACGCTGATCTACATCGTCATCGTCGTGGCGATCATCTACGTCGGCGCCAAGATCGGCTTCGGCGACATGTTCTCGGCGGCCAAGACGAAGATGACGATGCCGACGGCGTCGGGCTCGCCCACCGGCGCGTTCACGACCGGACCGTCGACGTACTGGGCCTACGGCACGCTCGCCTTCGGCTCGGCACTAGCCCTGTTCATGTACCCGCACTCGATGACCGCGGTGCTGTCGAGCAAGAACCGCAAGGTGATCCGCCGCAACACCGCGATCCTGCCCGCCTACTCGTTCATGCTCGCGATGCTGGCGCTACTCGGTTTCGCCGCGATCTATCTCGTCGGGCAGAAGAAGATGAACGTCTTCGGGCAGGACGGCGTCGCGAACGCGCAGCTGGCGGTGCCGCACTTCTTCCAGGCCGTGTTCCCGTCGTGGTTCGCCGGTGTGGCGTTCGCCGCCATCGCCATCGGGGCGCTCGTCCCCGCGGCGATCATGTCGATCGCCGCGGCGAACTTGTTCACCCGCAACGTCTACCGCGAGTTCATCAAACCTGCGGCGACGCCGAAGCAGGAGGCGACGGTCTCGAAGATCGTCTCCCTGGTCGTGAAGTTCGGTGCCCTGCTGTTCGTGCTCGGCCTGGACAAGCAGAACGCGATCAATATGCAACTGCTCGGCGGGGTCTGGATCCTGCAGACCCTCGTGGCGATCGTGGCCGGGCTGTACACGCGCTGGTTCCATCGCTGGGCACTGCTGGCCGGCTGGGCCGCCGGCATGGTCTACGGGACGATCGAGGCCTACCTGCAGCAGGCCCCGGCCGCGGTGACGAAGCTCGTCGGCGGCAAACCGGTCACCACGGTGCACGGCACGCGGCACTTCGCGTCCTCGATCGCGGAGTTCCCGTTCACCAATACGAAGCTGTACATCGGCGCGACCGCGCTCGTGATCAATGTCGTACTCGCCGTGCTGCTGACCCTCGTGCTCCGCGCGGCCCGCGTGCCCGAGGGGACCGACGGCACCGAGCCCGCCGACTACTGGTCGGACCGTGCGTCGCCGACGGTCGTCACCGAGGCCGAACGGGAGGTGTCCGGCGCGCCGAGGCATCCGTGTCGTCGGCCAGCCGGGAGACGCCGAAGCAACTGTGATGAGTTCGGCGGCGGCAGCGTGAACGAGGCACGATCTAGGGTGAAGCGTGTTCCACATCGTCTTCGTCGAGCCGGTGATCCCCGGTAACACCGGCAGCGCGATCCGCCTCGTGGCAGCAACCGGCGCGCACCTGCACCTGGTCGAGCCGCTTGGCTTCACCATGACCGACGCGCAGTTGCGCCGCGCCGGTCTGGACTATCACGACCTCGCCACGGTCACCGTCCACTCGTCGTTGGACGCGTTGTGGTCGGTCCTGCTGCCAACGCGCGTGTTCGCCTTCACCGCGGCGGCCACGACTTCCTACACCGACGTCCGGTACCGGCGCGGGGACGCGTTGATGTTCGGCACCGAGCCGACCGGGCTGGCTGCGAAGGTACTCGCCGACCCGAACGTGACCGAGCGGCTGCGGATCCCGATGCTGTCCGGCCGGCGCTCGCTCAACCTGTCGAACTGCGCGGCGATCGCCGGGTACGAGGCGTGGCGTCAGGTCGGATTCGGCGAGTAGGCCAGCACGCGGGCATGCTGGTGAGCATGCGCCTGCGCCGGTACCACCTCGGGGCGCGGTGGTACGACGTGCTGTCCGCGGAACGGTGGGTCTACCGGCTGCCGCGCGTCCGGGCCATCGACCGCCTCGGGCTCGAACCGGGCGACCTTGTCCTGGACGTCGGGTGTGGGACCGGGCTGAACCTGCCGCTGCTGCGTGAGCGGGTCGGCGCGGGTGGCGCGGTGACCGGCGTCGATCTCAGCGCGTCCATGCTGGTGATGGCGCGGCGGCGGATCGGCCGCCACGGCTGGCACAACGTAGAACTGATCGAGGGCGACGCCGGTGATCTCGACCGGCTCCTCGGCAGCCGCGGGCCGTACGACGCCGTGCTGTTCACCTACTCGCTGTCGGTCATCGACCATTGGCGCGAAGCCTGGTCGCAGGCCGTCGGCCTACTCCGCCCCGCCGGCCGGGTCGCCGTCGTCGACCTGGCGCTGCCCCGCGGGCGATGGCGGGTCCTAGCGCCGGTGGCCCGGATCGCGTGCTGGACGGGCGGGGTCGACCCGCATCGCGCGCCGTGGCGTCTGGCGCAGGGCGAGACCGTCCGGCCCGTCCACGAGATCCTGCGCGGCGGGCACGTGCACCTCGTCGTCGGCTCGGCGCCATGAGCAGCGATTCGGCGCGGCCGCCCGACGGTCACGCGTGGGATCTGTTGGTCGTCGGCGGTGGCACGGCCGGCCTGGTCGCCGCCAAGACAGCCGCCGGTCTCGGCGCGTCGGTTCTGCTCGCCGAGCCGGGCCGGCCCGGTGGCGACTGCCTGTGGACGGGCTGCGTCCCGAGCAAGGCGCTGCTGCGGGCCGCACACGCCGCGCACGATGCGCGGTACGCGGGCCGGTTCGGTGTCCGGGCCGATGTCACCGTCGATTTCGCTGCCGTCCGCGCCTACGTCCGCCAGACGATCTCGACGATCGAACCCGTCGACTCCGCCGCCTCGCTGCGGGCAGCCGGCGTTCGCGTCATCGAGGGCCGGGCCGAGTTCGCCGGCGCGTCCACCGCCCGCGTCGGCGACGACGAGATCGCCTTCCGGCAGGCGATGGTCGCGACCGGGTCGCAACCGGCCGTTCCGCCCACCCCGGGGCTCGCCGCCGCGAACCCCCTCACGAGCGACACGATCTGGGACGTCGAGGACCTGCCACCGCGCCTGCTGGTGATCGGCGGCGGCAGCGTCGGCTGCGAACTGGCGCAGGCCTTCGCCCGGCTGGGCTCGGCGGTGACGCTCGTCGAGCAGGCAGTGCACCTGCTCCCGTCCGAGATCGCCGAAGTGGGCGCGGTGCTGGACACCGTCTTCGCCGCCGACGGCATCGACGTCCGGTGCGCGAGCACCGTCCTCGACATCCGCGACGGCACCGCGCGCCTCTCGGCCGGCTCCCCGGTGACCTTCGATGCCGTGCTCGTCGCGGCCGGCCGAACACCGCGCACCACGCACCTCGGTCTGGAGGCGGCCGGCGTCGACACGGACGCCGGGGGGTACGTCGTGGTCAATGCCGCGCGCCGGACGTCCAACCCGCGGATTTGGGCGGCCGGTGACGTCACCGGATGCCCGCTGCTCACGCATGTCGCCGGTGTGCACGCGTCGCTGGCGGCGAGCAACGCCGTCCTCGGGCTGCGCCGCACGGTCGACCGGGTCGTGCCGCGGGTGACGTTCACGCAACCGGAGATTGCCTCGGTCGGCGAGCAGAGCGGCACTGTCCGCACGACCGGGCATGGCGAGGTCGACCGGGCGGTGACCGACGGCGACCCGGACGGGTTCAGCCGATTGGTGGCAGATCGTCGGCGGCGCGTCATCGGGGCCACGATCGTTGGGCCGCGCGCGGGCGAGTCGCTGGCCGAAGTGGCCCTCGCGGTTCGACAAGGCGTGCGGATGCGTGATCTCGCCGGCCTCACGCACGCCTACCCGACCTACGCCGACGGGGTGTGGAAGGCGGGTATCGCCGACGTCGCGGAGAGGCTCGGAACGGGATTTCCGCGCCGGGTCAGCCGCCTGTTGAGTCGGTCGCGGCGGGCACGTCTCGATCGCGGCTGACCTCGCCTCGGTTTCGGTGGCGGTGCGCCACGACGAGAGCCCCCGCTGTGAGCAGCGCCAAGGCCGCGAGAGCGATGAGGAACGGGGTCGACCCCGGTTTCGAGCCGTACGCACCGACGGCCACATACGCGATGCCCGCCGGCAAGATGCCGATGATCGTGCCGATCACATAGTCGCGAACGCGGACGGCGGTCAGGCCACTGAGGTAGTTGACCGCGGCGTAGGGGAACAGCGGGACGAGGCGGACGAGCAGCACCGACAGCACCCCGCGTCGTCTCATCAGCCGATCGAGCGAGGCGAGCCGCCTGCCTGCCAACCCCTGCACCCCGTCCCGCCCGAGCCACCGGCCGAGGTAAAAGGCGGCGATCGCGCCGGTGGTCGCGCCGAGGACCATGACGGCGCTGCCGGACACGAGCCCGAAGGCGGCGCCCGCGGCGATGGTCAGCACGCCGGCGGGTACCGGGGTCAGGGTCAGTACCGCGTACAGGCCGCTGAAGGCGAGCACGCCCGGGACGCCCGTCCCGTGAAATCGCATGCGCAGCGACGCCGCGTCCGGCACGCCCGCCACGAGCACGACCACCGTTCCGCCGCCGATGATCGCGACGAGTAGGCCGAGCCGGATCAGCGCCAGCCGGTCGAAGCGTGAATGCGCCATCTGGACTCAGATCGCGCAGCGGTACGGCAGCGGCATGGTGCCATCGGCCAGGCGGGCGGCGAAGAACCGCTCGGTGACGAGTTCCTTGCCCCGGCGTAGCGACATGCGTCCGGTCGCCAGAAGCATGTCCGGACTGGTCTCGGCGTCCGCGCCCGCCGGGTGCCAGTGCAGCCCGTCGGCGGTGACCGTGAGCTCTGGTGTCGTCGTCTGCTCGCCGATGTCCATGCCGTCGTCGGACAACCCTCGGCGCAGCATCGGCCGCACGGCGAAGGCATCGCCCTTGACGCCAAGATCGGCCAGCAGCTCGGCCACCTCGGGGATCTCCGCGGAGTTCTCGGGGGTCTCGGTGAGCGCCACCCGCACCGGCAGCTTGAGCTCGAGTGCGGCGGCGATGCCGTCCATGGTCCGTTGCCACGAGCCTCGGCCCCGATGGACGTCGTGCGTCGCTGCGTGCGCGCCGTCGAGCGAGGTCTGCACGACGAGATCCGGGTGCCCGGCCAGTGCCCGCAGGCGGTCGAGTCGGGCCCCGCGCAGCAGCATCGCGTTGGTCAGCACCACGGTCGGCAGCCGGTCGACGGCGTAGCTGAGCATGTCCGGCAGTTCGGGGACGAGCATCGGCTCACCACCGGTGAGATACAGCTCGGCGAAGCCCTCGGCCACCGCCTCGTCCACCCGGTCGCGGAAGTCGTCGAGCGTGAGCGAGCGGGCCCGGGCCTGTGGTGAGGACGCCACCGCGCAGTAGTCGCAGGCGAGGTTGCAGTGGAAGTTGGTGTAAATCCACAGGCGCGCCGGGAAGTACGGCGAGCCGAAGAGCGGGATCACCGGCAGCTCGCCGGTGGCCGCGGTCGTCGGGACGGCACCCCAGCCGTCGGCGGCCGGCGCGAAGCCTTCGGGCAGCGAGCTGCGGTAGAGGTGATACCGCCCGGTCGAGCGCTCGCGCGGCGGCAGGATCTCCAGGCAGGTGGTCCACCAGCCTGTCTCGATCGTCTCGACGAAGGCCTGCGGCAGCCCGGCCTCGGTCATCGAGCGGGCCTGCGCCGCCCAGTCGTACTCGAGCGCGATCAGCTCGGCGCGGGCCGTGCCGTCCTGGATGTCGAGCACCGCGTACCAGACGTTGCGGGTGCCGTCGTTCGCCGGTTTGCCGAGCACGCCCACGTTGACGACGAGAGTGTCGTCGACGCGACGCTGCCACGGCAGCCCGCTGTGGGTGCACAGCACGACGTCCGCGCCGCTCAGTGCCACCCGCGCCCGGTGTTCCTCGTCGGGCAGCGACTCCCACCAGAAGTCGTTCAGCGCGACGGTCGAGCCGTGCACGAGGTGCAGCTCGCAGCCGTCGATGCGCACCCGTCGTTCGGTGTCGAGCGTCCCCATCCAGGCGGTGAAGCCAGCAGCCGTGTGCGCCCGGGTGTGGTCGTAGATCAGCTGCGCGAACTCGTTGTCGCGCTCGTCGCGGTACCCGCAGCCGCAGTCCTCGTCGCCGCGGGCGAGCGCGACGTCGTAGTTGCCGGCGATGCACTCGACACCACCATCGACGAGCAGCGCCCACAACGGATCCATCTCGGCTCCGAACCCGCCGAGGTCGCCGAGGCAGAACAACCGCTCGCAGCCGCGCTCTCGCGCGTCGGAAAGGAACGCGCGCAGCGCGTAGGGGTTGGCGTAGGTGCCGCCGCAGACCGCGACGCGCACGTCAGACCACCACCGTGAGAGCGGCGGCGGCCTCGAGCGGTTGTCGGGACGGATCCGGCCCCCCTCGCCGGGCGGCGACCCCGATGGCGATCGCGCCGACGAGCCAGAATGCGGCGACGAGCAGGTAGGACACCGTCGCCCCTGCGTCGCCGGCGATCGTCGGGAGCGCCAGGGTGCCCACGATCGCGCCGATCCGGCCCACGGCGACGGACGCGCCCACGCCGACGCCACGCAGGTGCGTCGGGAACAGTTCGGTGAAGGTGGGGTACGCCGACGTCCAGGCCGCGGTGCCGACGCCGTTCGCGACGACGAACGCGATCGTCACCCACACGACGCTGCCCGTGCCGGTCGCGGCGGCGAGGGCCGCGACGGCGAGCGCGGACAGCACGTAACACGCGCCGACCGTGCGCCTGTGACCGACCCGGTCGAACAGGCTGGCCATCGTCAGGCCCCCGGCGAGAGCACCGACGTTGCCGATGATGTAGAAGATCGGGATACCGGACTGCGAGATGTCGATCTGCGGCAACACGACCACCGACATCAGCGCGAACAACCCGTAGTAGCCGAAGGCCTCGGCGAGATCGAGCAGCGAACCGAGCAGGAGCCGCCCCGGGTAGCGGGTCAGCAGTTCCCGCAACGCAGCACCCGTGCCGGTGCGAGCAGTCGACTCGGTCGTACTCGACGTCCGCATGATCGGCGCACCGTCCGCGCCGAGTGTCCGCAGGATCGCCTCGGCCTCGTCCACTCGGCCTTGCGAGGCCAGCCATCGGGGCGACTCCGGGATTCGGCGGCGGAACACGAGCACCACCAGCGCCACAGCCCCGCCGAGTACGAACATCGCCCGCCACGAAACGGCGCTCGACAGCGCGAGGGTGTCGAGCGCGAAGAAGGCGAGCAGGCCGGCCAGGATCGCCCCTACCGGCCAGAAGTTCATGACGAACGCGTTCGCCTTGCCCCGGACGCGCGCCGGCATGAACTCCGCGATTGCGGCGTTGACGATCGCGTACTCGGCCCCGACGCCGAGGGCGGCGAGGAATCGGGTGGCGTAGACGGTGCCGAGGTCGGGGCTCAGGCCCGTCAGGACGGTGAACCCGGCGTACCAGACAAGCGTGGCGACGAAGAGTCGCCGGCGACCGAACCGGTCTGCCAGCCGACCGCCGACGACGGCGCCGACCAGGATGCCGCCGAGCCACACCGCGAGCACGGCGTCCCGTGCGGTGACGCCGGCGCCGAAATGATCGCCGAGGGGGCCGACCGCGCTGCTGAACATCTGGACTTCGAAGGAGTCGAACAGCCACCCGGCGCCGAGCGCGATCAGCACGGTCGTGTGCAACCGTTGCCAGCGTGCGGTGTCGAGGCGCGCGCCGATCGCGACCTCGCTCGAAGCCGTCTCGGCCGAACGTCCTGTGGGCACCTCAGCCGACACCGGCGGTCCTTTCGGTTCGCGGCAGCCGCACCCCTGGGCCGGCTTCGTAGCGCCGCCGGATGCGCTCGGGCGAGACGCCGCCGAGATAGAGCAGCTTGAGGTACTGCATGAAAACGATCATGCGGACGGTGCCGTGCTTCACGAGCCGCCGGGACGACGCGGTGCTCGTCGCCGACAGGACCACGGTGCGTCCCTGCGTGCGCAGTCGGCGGGAGAATTCGAGATCCTCCATGAGCGGCAAGGGCGGAAAGCCGCCGAGCCGGTCGAAGACCGGACGCCGGACGAACATCGCCTGATCGCCGAAGATGTGCCCGATCCGGCGCGCCCTGATGGTCGACGTCCGGGCCAGGAAGTCCAGCGCAGGCGATCGCGGGTCGAAGTGCAGGGTGAGCCCGCCGCCCACCACCCGCGGATCGAGCAATGCGGCACGAAGTTGCGGCAGCGCGGCCGCATCCACCACGGTGTCGGCGTGGATGAACCAGAGCACGTCACCGGTGGTGCGCGCGGCGCCCTCGTTCATCTGCCGGGCCCGGCCGGCCGGGGAGCGCACGACAGGGGCATGCCTGCCGGCGAGCGCCGCGGTGTCGTCCGAGCTACCGCCGTCCACGACGACGATCTCGCAGTCGGGGAAGTCCTGCCGGAGGCGCTGGACGGTAGCGTCGATCGTGGACGCCTCGTTGAGCGCGGGCACCACGATCGAGACGGACGCAGCGACGCCCATCAAGCTCCCGTACGGCTCGTCGGCACGGGTCCAGCATCACCGTTGACGGTGTACGTCGACCCGGATGGTCGGATCTCGTTGCCGGACGGTAAGACGTTATTCGGCGCGGTACTCGCGATACGTCGCCTCGATCGAGACCTCGGTGATGCGCACGCGGATGCGCTCGTGCAGGCTCGCCGGCGCGCGGTCGCTGCCGCAGCAGCGAGAGACGAGTGCGCGGACGTCCTGCTCCAGGCCGAACTGCTTGAGGCACGGCCCGCACGCGTCGAGGTGTTGCCGGATGCGGTTGCGCAGCCCCTCGTCCGTCTCCTGGTCGAGATAGAGGTAGACGTCGTTGAGCACTGCGTCGCAGTCGATGTCGCCCGGCCCGAAGCCGCCCAGCGAACTCATCAGCTCTCGCCTCCGACACCACTGCGAATCAGCCCTCGCCCACGAGCGTAGTCGCCGAGCAGGGACTGCAGTTGCTTACGACCGCGGTGCAGGCGGGACATCACCGTGCCGATGGGCGTACCCATGATCTCGGCAATCTCCTTGTACGCGAACCCCTCGACGTCGGCGAGGTACACCGCGAGGCGGAAGTCCTCGGGCAGCGCCTGCAGCGCGTCCTTGACGTCGGAGTCGGGCAGGTGGTCGAGGGCTTCCATCTCGGCCGAGCGAAGGCCGGTGGAGGTGTGCGACTCGGCACGTGCGAGCTGCCAGTCCTCGACGTCCTCGTTGCCGGACTCGAGCGGCTGGCGCTGCTTCTTGCGGTAGTTGTTGATGAAGGTGTTGGTCAGGATGCGGTAGAGCCACGCCTTGAGGTTCGTGCCCTCGGTGAACTGGTGGAAGGCCGCGAACGCCTTCACGAACGTCTCCTGCACCAGATCCTCGGCGTCTGCCGGGTTGCGCGTCATGCGCATGCCGGCGGCGTAGAGCTGGTCCAGGAACGGCAGCGCGTCACGCTCGAACCGGGCGCGCCGGGCTTCGACCGTCTCCTCTGCCACCGTGCTCCCCTCGTGACTGCGTTCGATCTGTGGACGTTCGACCTGTGGATGTTCGATCCGTGGACGTTCGGTCTGTGGCTCGGAGACTATCGCGCCGGCGCGCAGTGGCCAGATCGCGGTCGCGACCCGATCGGTCCGAACAGGTGCGGACACCGTCATTTTGCTTCCTAACCCTTCTCGCATGGTCCTCGTCGTAACCAGCTGGGCCGCGCCGGCATTCCGCCGCTAGATTCGCCACCATGGCGACCGGAACACCCGCCACGGTGTCCCTGACCCGCAAGGGGATCGCATTCACCCTGCATTCGTACGTCCACGACCCGCGCTCGACCGCATTCGGGGACGAGGCAGCGGCGGCACTGGGCATCGACCCAGACCAGATCTTCAAGACCCTGATCGTGTTGGTCGACGGCTCGCTCGCGTGTGCGGTCGTCCCGGTCGCGCAGCGGCTCGACCCCAAGGCGTTCGCCACGGCCGTCGGCGGCAAGCGGGCCGAACTCGCCGATCCGGCGGCGGCCGCCCGCACGACCGGCTACGTCGTGGGCGGGATCTCGCCGATCGGGCAGAAGACCGTGCTCCCGATCGTCCTGGACGAGACGATCGAGCTCTTCGACACCGTCTTCGTGTCGGCGGGCAGACGCGGGCTGCAGCTCGAACTCAGCCCCGCCGACCTGGCTCGCGCGACCGGCGGCACGACGGCGGCGATCGCGTCGTCGGGCTAGCGTCCGTATCGCGGAACTTGATCACGGTCGAGCCACGGTGGCGGAATCCAGGCGGGTGGTCCGTCGATCATGCGGCTGCACCAGCCTTGCCGGGCGTGCATACGGTGTACCCGCACACCAACGCGCCGTTGTAGGTGGCGGTCGCGGCCCCTGGCGGCCCAGTCGGTACCCGCCTGGTTTGATGAGGTTTTAGTTGCCCACCCCGACAAGTCGGAATCGCGTCTGCGGCCGACGCAGGGCCGTTCGGGACGACCGGGGCGCTCACCCCACCGACGTCGAGCAGCGGTGTCGGACCGAACGCTACGACCCGCCGACAGCGACCCTAGGCGAAATCGTCCTCGCGGTACTCGCCCACGCGGCGAGTGCCGGCGTGCTGGTTCTCCTCCTCCCGCAGCTCGACCCGCCGGATCTTGCCGCTAATCGTCTTGGGCAGCTCGGCGAACTCGAGGCGACGGATGCGCTTGTACGGGGCCAGCCGCTCGCGGCAGAACGCGATGATCTCGCCGGCAAGTTCCTTGCTCGGCCGGCGATCGCCGGCGAGCACGACGAACGCCTTGGGCACGGCCAGCCGGAGCTCGTCCGGAGCGGGCACGACCGCAGCCTCGGCGACCGCGGGATGTTCGATGAGGACGCTCTCGAGCTCGAACGGGCTGATCCGGTAGTCGCTGGCCTTGAACACGTCGTCAGCGCGACCGACGTAGGTGATGTAGCCGTCGGCATCGCGGCTGGCTACGTCGCCCGTGTGGTATCGGCCGCCGGCGAACGCGTCGGCGTTGCGGTCGTCGTCGCCACTGGCGGTTCGGTAGCCGACCATCAGCCCGACCGGGCGGGGATCGCACTCGACGCAGATCTCGCCTTCGTCGGCAACCTCGTCAGTGGCGGGATCGACGAGGGTGATCGAGAATCCGGGCATCGGCCTACCCATTGATCCGAGCTTGAGTTGCTGGCCGGGCGAATTGCCGATCAGCAGTGACGTCTCGGTCTGGCCGAAGCCGTCGCGGATCGTGATCCCCAGGCCGCGCTGGACCGACTCGATCACCTCGGGGTTCAGCGGCTCCCCCGCACCGGCCAGCTCGCGAAGCGACAGGTTGTTGCGCCACGCCGCAAGGTCCGCCTGGACGAGCATGCGCCAGACCGTCGGCGGCGCGCAGAATGTCGTTACCTTCGCGTCGCGCAGGGCGTCGAGCATGGCCGCCGCGTCGAAGCGGTCGTAGTTGTACAGGCAGATCGTCGCGCCCGCCAGCCAGGGCGCGAAGACGCACGACCACGCATGCTTGGCCCAGCCGGGGCTCGAGACATTCAGGTGGACGTCGCCGGGACGCAGGCCCAGCCAGTACATCGTCGACAGGTGGCCGATCGGGTAGCTGACGTGCGTGTGCTCGACCAGCTTGGGCAGTGCGGTCGTGCCGGATGTGAAGTACAGGAGAAGCGGATCGTTCGCGTCCGTCGGCCCATCCGGTGCGAAGTCCTCGAGGCTTTCGTAGCTGTCGGCGTATCGCACCCAGCCCTCGATCGGATCGCCGACGGCGATGCGCAGGTACGAACCGGGGACAGCCTCGAACGACGGGCCGAGTTCGGAGCGCGCGATGACGGCGCCGACGTTGCCGCGCTCGATGCGATCCCGCAGGTCCGCCTCCGCCAGCAGAGTCGTGGCCGGGATCATCACCGCGCCGATCTTCATCGCCGCCAGGGTCGTCTCCCAGAGCTCGACCTGATTGCCGAGCAGGACGAGCAGGTGGGTGCCGCGGCGGACGCCGAGCCCGCGCAGCCAGCCGGCCAACTGCGTCGACCGGGCGGACATCTCGGCGAAGGTGTAGGACGCCTCGGTTCGATCGGCCTCGATGAGGCGCAGCGCCGCGCGATTGGGGTGCTCGGCGGCCAGGACGCCGTCGAACCAGTCGATCGCGAAGTTGAACTGCTCCGGCCGCGGCCAGTCGAACTGCGTGTATGCGGTGTCGTAGTCCGTGCTGTGATCGAGCAGGAAGTCACGCGCGGCCAGCAGCTGCAGGGCGCCCGCGGACAGTGCCTCGTTCGACGACGGTGTGGTCATGATCCGACCCTCGCATGCGGTGAAGAGGTTGTCACGAACCGTCGACGACCCGGTTCACGAAGGCCAGCACGGCGCTCGCGACGGCGCGCGGGTCGCGTTTGAGCGAGTGGTCGCCGCCGGGGATCACGACGATCTCGCGCGCGTCGCCGGCCGGTGGCATGCCGAAAGGATCACGATCACCTTGCACCACCAGCGTCGGCACGCCCGCGGCGTCCAACTCCGCAAACCGGGACAGTCCCGGTTTGCCCGGCGGATGCAGCGGGAACGCCAGCGCCACCGCACCGGACCCCCCGGACGCCACCGCCGTGCGGCACGAGACCCGGGCCCCGTTGGAGCGGCCGCCCACGATCAGCGGCAACGCGCCGAAACCGCGCCGCCTGCGGATCGCCGCGACGAGCTCGAGCCAGCACTCGTCCTGTCTTCCCGGCGCGGCGGGCGACCTGCGGCCGGCTACCCGATACGGCTGCACAACCCGGGCGACCGCCACCGCGGCCTGCACCGCGGCGCCGCGGATCGCGAGCAGATCGGCGGTCTCGACCCCGCCACCCGCGCCGTGGGTGAGCACCAGCAGCGCCGACGACGCTCCGCGCGGACGGTCCAGCTCGACGTGACCGGGGCCGTGGGTGGTCGCGATCTCGAGTCGCATCAGCCTCGGCAGGGAATGACGGCGTGGCTACTTACCGGTGGCCATGATGATCGCCGTACCGACTTTGACCTTCTTGCCGCCGGCAAGCGCATTCGTCTTGAACACGCCGTTCAGCGCGTTGGCTGCCTCGGTCGAGAGATAGATGGTCGTGCCCTGCAGGGTGACGACGCCGGCCTTGGAGATCGTGGGCGTCTTCAGTGTGCCGCCGTCGAGATCGAACAGCTTCACCGAGTGCAGCGGCGTGCCGCCGTCGATGGCTACATCGCCGGTCAGGGTGGAGTTGGTGCCGGGGTGGATGGCGAAGTTCATGATCGTGACCTTGGTCGGGCTCGAGGCGGGCCCCGCGGTCAGGGTGAGGCCGCTGCCGTCGTGGTCCACCTCGCCCTGGACGTAGGGAGTGACGTCACCCTTCGCGTAGACCGTGGCCTTGCCACCGGTGATCGGGAAGACCGCCTCGGTGTTCGTGCCGACCTTCTTGATCTTCGCCGTGCCGAACGGGGTCGGGGTGAGCTTCAGGGTGCCGAGAGCGGCCACGAAACCGGGATCGAAGACGACGGTCGTGGTGATGCCGGTGAGGGTCGAGAACGCCCCGGCGGGCTTCTTGCCGGACACGCTCTTGGTGTCGCTGCCGCCCGGGCTGCTCGTGCATGCCGCCGTCGTGGCTGTCAACGCGGCAGCGGCGACGACGGTGAGAACCTTTGCGTACCCGCGCATGTCTTCTCCTGGGGATTGAGGCGGTCGGGGGCCGGATTCGGTGCCGGGATTCCAGCGGGACGTGCTCAGCGGCTCCTCGCACGCTCCCGAGAGGCCGCGACAGCGGCGATGATGGCGAGCACCCACCCGACCACGTGCAGGTAGCCCCCGAGCCGAAGCCAGCCGAGGTGGTCGAGGTAGCTCCCGCCAGGGTCTTGATCGCCGAGTTGGTAGATCGCCACCAGCGTCAAGACCAGACCCGCGAGCGACAGCACGATCACCACGGGCCGGCTGGTGCGGGTGATGACCGGAACGGGAACCAGCACGGCCGCCAGCAGTAGGACGATCACGATGATCGTCAGCGTCACGGCGAGCCAGGCGAAGTACACGTGTTGGATGCGGGGGGCGGAGTCGAGGTCGGTCAGCGTGTGCACGGTGGCAAAGCTGACGTCGAGCTTGCCGACCAGCGCGAACCAGGTCGGACCGAGCAGGCTGGCGATCAGGGCGACAGCCGCCAGCACCGTCAGCACGGCAGCGACGAGAGACGGTCGAGGCCAGGTCTTCGTCCTGGTCTTGGTCTTCGTCTTGGTCTTCGTCTTGGTCTTCGGGCGGGGAGATGGTCGAGGCCTGTCGGCGGGCGCAGGCGCAGAACTCATGTGCGACTCCTCGATCACAGGGTCCGACTGCGGATGCAGCCGAGAAACAGCGAGGGCCAACCAGCCGGCCGACATCGTGCCGGGTCGCACAGGCTGCGCGACGTAGCGCGAGCACGTCGACTGCGGCACACCTTGACCCTCCGGACTCTCATATGTCAACCGAGCGCGTTGACTCATCAAGAATGCGCGCGTGGGGGTAGTCGTTGACTCACGTAGGAATGCGCGCGTAGGGCGTGCCTGCCGAGCCGGTTCCGATCGGGCCGATAGGCCCGATTGATGGGATTGACGAT